>JBIKQC010000205.1:0-7948 GCA_044349855.1 Saprospira sp. | reverse complement strand
TTTGTCGTCATGCGGAAAACGGATTAATCCGATAAGGTAAAGTCCCATGCCCAGTGCACAAAGCACAGTTACAACCAAATAAGATTCATATTTTAATACACCCCAGTGCATAGTGAGGTCAGCTTTTGACAAAAATTTGAAGGCCAGAGCTAATTCCACGAAACCCAAAACTACTTTAATGGTATTCATCCAACCGCCTGATTTAGGCAACTGATTCAACCAACCCGGGAAGGCGGAAAACAATCCGAAAGGCAGGGCCAAGGCTAGTGAGAAGCCAAACATTCCTATAGCGGGCGCCAATCGACCACCCTCTGCTGCCTGTACCAAAAGAGTTCCGATGATAGGACCTGTACAGGAGAAGGAAACCAGTGAAAGGGTAAATGCCATAAAGAAAATACCGATCAGACCGCCCCGATCAGCTGCTCTGTCCGTATTGTTAGACCATGATGAAGGCAATTTAATGTCGTAGTATCCAAAGAATGAAATGGCAAAGGCTACAAAAAGTACAAAGAAAATGGTGTTGGGTAACCAGTGTGTTGATAGCCAGTTGAGTGCATTGTCTCCAAAAATAATGGTGATGGACATACCCAAAACAACATAAATAACAATGATGGACAGGCCATAAATCAGTGCATTTCTGATGCCTTCAGCTCTGTTTTTACTGCGTTTGGTGAAGAAGGAAACTGTGAGCGGAACCATTGGAAAAACGCAAGGCGTCATTAGTGCAAATAGTCCGCCTAAAAAGCCAAAAATGAAAATCATCCATAGACTCATGTTGCTTTGTAGTGCGTCAGTTGCACAATCTTTGCTTTCTTTGGCAATTTTATATGTGTCTTGAATCTTTTGACGTAATAATCCTGTTGCAATTTTTGCATCAGTCTTTTGTACTTCTTTTTCAAAAAAGGCAAAATCAACTGCTTTTGGCGGCAGGCATTTGTCTTTGTCGCAGGACATAAAATTGACAAATCCTTTGATCGCCTGTGTTGTGTCGCTCAGCTTTACTTTTTGGGTTAGCGTGTAGTCTTTTTTGAATTTGATCAGCTTCATATTGAAAGTCATATCCATACCTTCGCTGCGATTTGCCGGGGCGGAAGTAGATTCAACCGCTTTGCCGATCAGTTCCATTTTGGAATTGGCTTCCAGTGTAAGAGAGGTAGGAACAGGGCCTTTTCCTTTTATATTTTGGCTATAGATATGCCAACCCTCGTCGATAGTAGCACTAAAGATAAGGTTATATTCACTGTCATTCAGTTTCTCGGTACGGAAAGACCATTTAACAGGTTCAAGTTTATCATTCTCCTTGTTTCCGGTATCATTCTCCTTTTTATCGTCCGGTTTTACTTCATTTTTTTTTTCAGGGTCAGTACCGCTTTTATCGGTACGGGCCACTTTACTGAGGTCGATGCTGAATTCAGGATCTGTAGGCGGGAGGCAACGCTCGTCATTACAGGTCATGAATGTTAAGTATCCTTCTACCGGTTTCGACAAATCAGTACAATTTACACGTTGAACATAGGTTGCATCGTGTTTGTACTTTGTCAATGTCATGTCGAAAGTCTCGTCATGCCCCGATTTTTTGTATTCGGGTTTTGAGGTGCTTTCAGTAGCTTTGCCAACAGATTTCTGATGTTTGGTTTCTAAAGTGATAGATGTTGCCACCGGACCATCCTCACTGGGAAGATACATGGAGTAAACATACCACCCACTTTCAATCGTGGCGGTGAAAAGGAGGTCATACTCATCGCCTTGTATATGTTTGGCTGAAAAGCTCCATTTTACTGGTGTCTGAGCCATGGCAAAATTACTCCAGAAAAGGCTGAGGAGCAAAGCGGGAATTAAAAAGGAATACCTCATAGATCGTGTTACTTAATATGATGGATTTATTTTGGTCGCAAAATTAAAAAAGAAAATTAGATTTCATGTATTGAATACAAATGTAAACCTCTGATTTGTTTAATTGCGTTAATCAAAGGTTAATGAAAATATAAAAATTGGGCAGTAAGATATGACAACTTTTATAAAGTTGTCATATCTATGTGCCCTGATAAAAATAGGACTGATATTGTGCAAAAATTGCAGCCGACAATAATAAAAAATGCAACAGTTCAGCAAAGCGATCATTTTTAAATGACTGAAGATTCAGACTGATAAAAATACTGAGTGGCAGAGCAAAGGTAATAAAATCTGAGGTAGCATAGTTTTTTTGTCCTATCCAACAAAGACCTGAAAAAATCAGCAGCCAAAATAATACATCAATATATTTCTGTTCCCGAATCGTTGTTTTTTGCTTTAAGGTATTAAAATTCAATATACTGATCAACAGTAAAAGTGCCCAACTGCCAAGGCTGATCCAAAAAGACAGGTTTAAATTTACATTAAACGCTGTTCTTCCAAAACTTCCAATAACATCATTGCTCCACCAACCCGATAAATTGCCGAAAGCAAACATGTAAGTACCGAGTAGGTAATATGGAATTGTTAAACCCAAAAATATAATAATCAACTCTTTGGCATTGAAAGCCCTTAACATGAACCAGGAAATTACAATAAATGGCAGATACCAAATTGCCGCCGGATTTAAAAGTGCACCCAAAGATGCAAAAAAAGCTGCATTGAATATTTCGGCTACTGAGCTTTTTTTCTCATAAGCTCTGAAGAGCTGAACTAAAGATAATGTAATACTGAGGTTGGCAAAAAGGGCAGGGGCTAGTATGACGCTTCCCTGAAATGAAAAAGCACAGAGTAAAAAAGCCACTGAACCATAATATGTAGCCCTTTTCCCAAGACGATTGACATTGATAAGTCTGTTTAGCCAGAAGGCCTGAATAAGCAGCATTCCAAACAAAAGTACAGACTCAGCAACAGTTCCGAGTGATTTGAAATTGGGAACCCAAGCTAAAAGAAAAGTATAATCAACTGCATTTTCGACCTTCAAAAAATCGTCGTTAACAAATTTTGAAATAAAAAATGGCAGTGCATAAATAAACACCAAAATGGCAGTATAGAACTGATTATTACGGAATAGCCTAAGCATTGATTGTTTTTCTGTTCATTAAATTACAAGTGCGAATTATCATATTCAAGCGTAAAACTAATAACTTATTCGTACAAGTTTTATTTTGTTATTTCTAATATGTGCGGCAAACATAGTATTAGCTGAAATTTGAACAGCTTTTTTGAATTCAGGCATGATGTCGGGATTTTCTTTATCATTTTCTTCCGATAATCTTAACCTTTTGGATTCACCTTTTGCACTTACATCGTATTCGAAAATATTTGAAGTCCACCTGATGTTTTCATTATAAATAAAACGCAGACTCGAGGGTGTTTTTAATAAAAAAAATGAGGAATAACGACCATCGTCATCTTCCGAATTCTGATTTTTGTATAAAACTTCCTGCCAATGTATTCTTCCGTCCGGATGAATGGAGCTGACTAAAATGTTTTCATAAAGATAGTCGTTGCGTCTGCTTTGCGGCATGTCACTGTATGCATTACCCTGTATCGTAAAGGTATAGTTAACAAACTGTTCGGTAATAAGTATTAAACCGCCATCTCTTCTCAAAATAACATCTCTGATATCCAAATGATCAATCCCATAGAGTTTTTTCTTTTTTTCTCCGGTGATACTTCTTAAAAGTACCTGTTCAAATGCTATTATTTTCGAAAAAACGCTGTCCTTCAGATTATGTCTTGCATAAAAAATGCCCTCTGTCTGTACTGAGTTTTGTGCATATAAACCTCCAATAATCAACTGTCTGTTAAGTTCATCATAGACTGAAAGTGAAGAGATGGATACAAACCCGCTCAATGGTATTGTGTAAATAAGAACAGAATCATTTTTGAAATATTTAAGCTCTATTCGGTGTTGATTTTTTTTTCTTCTGCTATTGTTAAATTCTGTCAGCAGCAGCACTTCACCTTCATTATTTATCAGCAGCTGTTCAAAATTTATATTCAAATTAGATTCATTTATGTCCTTTTCTCTGCTGTTGTTCAGTTTGAAGGATTTGATATTGTATGAAATCCAGTCGAGTTTATTTTCCTGCTTATAATTATATAAAACTAATTGCTGTTTGTTTTCGGAAACGGCTGTTTCTAAATTATTAAAACTGATAATAGAGGAAAAGGAGTAGATAAGGCTATCTACTAAATTTGATGCATCGGGCCCGATTCTTTTGATCCTAATTTCGGTTTTTCCTTTCTGATGAAAACCGTAGATAACGCTGAAATAGTCTTTACTGTTAAGAATTTTTAAAATTTCTACCTGCTTTTTTTTAAAATTGATTTCTTTTTTCCAAATCATCTTCAAAGAATCATTAAAAGCTATTATTTCAGTTTGTGAAAACCCTTCTGTCAGTACCAGGAAATTATCATCCTGCTGCCCAATCAATCGCAGATTACTACCCCTTGCAAAATCTACCGGTTCTGATACATCTACTTTTTGAGCGAATGCCGCACAAAAATTGAAGAGGATGAAGAATAAAAGCAGTTTTTGCATAACAAAGAATGAAACAGTGCAGATTTTTCGAAAATAGCTTATTTTTGCAAAGCTTTTACAAATATACAACAGATAAAACAGATAAACTGATTAAAATATGAACCGCTTTTTGATCTTAACTCTTTTTTTTGCGGGTGTAATATTACTTGCAGCATGCGGAAACAGCCAAAATGCTGCTGATGCTAAGATTTATAATATTCCTGAAATAGATAAACTAACGGTTGAAATTGCCAAAAATCCCAAAAACGCTGCACTTTACGCCGCAAGAAGTCTTGTCTTCAGTGAAAAAGAAATGATGAAGGAAGCTGAAATTGATGCAGAAAAGGCCTTGCAGCTTGACAGTACAAAAGTTGATTATTACAGATTGTTGGGAAATGCCTATTTTGATAATTTCCACTCTCATGATGCCATAAAAGTTTTGCAAAAAGCTATTGGTCGCTTTCCACAGGAAGCAAAACTCTATTTGATTCTTGCAGAAATGCAGATGCTTGTAGAACAGTACAAAGACTGTATTTATACGATAGATATGCTTTATAAAATTGCACCCGAAAATCCTGAAGGAATGTTCTTACAGGGGCAGGTATTCCGACTTACCGGGGACAGCCTTAAGGCTATCGAGATTTTTGAAAAAGTAGTGGCAAGAGACGCAGATCATGTAAATGCCTACATGGAATTGGCACTTTATACCAATAAAAAAGGTGACCCTGTTACTCTAAAGTACCTGGAAAATGTACTTCGAATCGACTCAATGCATGAGGGGGCCTTACTTACAAGAGCGCAATACTATCATTTTCGCTCCGAATATACCGAAGCAATCAAACAATATGAAAACGGTATTGTAAAACACCCTCAGAGTTCTGACCTAAATTACAATTTAGGCCTGATGTACCTTGAAATGGGGGATAATATAAAGTCCAATAAAGATGAGGCTGCCAAATATTACGGATCTTCACTGCGACATTTTGACAACAGTACTAAATTTGATTTGCAATTTGCAGACGCATATTACTACAAAGCAATTGCAGCCGAAAGACTCGGTAAAAAAGATTTGGCAGTAAGAGATTATGAAAATGCAATGAGACTTCAGGCTTATTTGGTTACAGTATCACCCATAACAGTGGAAAAGGCCTTAGATAAATTGAAATAAAGTGTTTATTTTCTTTTAGCCTTCTGCTTTAAATTTCTTGTCATCGACTTTATTGTTTAGAAATGTATTTAGTTTTTCTATTGAGAAAGAAGCTTTTATTTCTCCAAACTCATTGATTTTAATATTAAATCCCTTGAGATCTTTATGGATATCAGGGTTGCCGTTGTTTTTCTTTTTTCTGCCCATGGGTTCAGTACTTTATTTTATGTAAGGAGGAAAACGCTTGATAAATTTTATAACGAAATTTTTTTAAATTTTGTTTCAAAAATGCAACAAAACAGAATAGGCCGAACTGATATCAGTTCGGCCTTATTTTATATAAAGAAACAAAAAGCAGGTTTTAAAACGGACTGCAATTTTGTTTAATCGTTCATTTCTTTAATTTTAATACCTTCGCGGTGTACCGCCTTCAAAATAGCAGCACGACGAGTAATTGAAGGCTTTTCGAAACTTTTACGGCGACGCACCTCCTTCAAAAGTTGTGTGTCTTTTACTTTCTTTTTGTAACGGCTAAGAACGCGGTCGATAGTTTCGTTTTCTTTTACGTTGATAATCAGCATAAAATGAATTTTTTAAGATTTTTTGCAATAATTTTTTCTACGGAAATATGATTTATTTCGAATTGAGCGGTAAATATAAAGACTGATTTTATATTAACAATGTTTTTTACGTAATTTTTATAAATATTTTCTTTGCTTTTTAAAATTGACTTAAAAACCCAATTTTATAAACTTTTAGAAACTATGTCAAGTTTAATTTATGACCTTTTTACATATATTTGCGGTACATAAACCACTAACATCATTTCATAAATCGATTAATGAAAAATTTGAAAATTTACAATTCCTTCAGTAGAGAACTGAATGATTTTACGCCAATTGATCCAAAGGGTGAATATATAGGTATGTATGTCTGTGGACCTACCGTTTACAATGAAGTACACTTGGGCAACTGCCGTACTTTTGTCACTTTTGACATTGTTTACCGCTACCTATTGGCAAAGGGGTACAAGGTTCGTTATGTCCGCAATATTACAGATGTCGGACATCTCGAAGGTGATGCTGATAGTGGAGCTGAAAGTAAAATCGATCAGCGTGCTCGTCTCGAGCGACTTGAGCCAATGGAGATTGTACAGAAATACACCAATCTTTTTCACGATGTTATGCGTCAGATGAATACGCTGCCGCCCAGTATTGAGCCGACAGCTACCGGACATATTGTAGAGCAGATTGAAATGGTGAAAGAAATTATCGCCAATGGTTATGGGTATGAGAAAAACGGTTCCGTTTATTTTAATACCAAAAAACTGATTGAAGAAAATAAAGGCTATGGTACACTTTCCGGAAAGCTGATGGATGATTTGCTTTCTGAAAGTCGCGATAATTTGAAAAATCAGGACGAAAAGGAACATCCTTCAGATTTTGCCATTTGGGTAAAAGCTTCGCCAACCCATATCATGCGCTGGCCTTCGCCCTGGGGTATCGGTTTTCCGGGTTGGCATCTCGAATGTTCTGCCATGAGTACCAAATATTTGGGTCAAACCTTTGACATACATGGCGGCGGTATGGATCTTCAATTTCCGCATCATGAGAATGAAATTGCACAGAATATCGGTGCTTGCGGCTGCCAGCCTGTCCGTTACTGGATGCATGGCAATATGCTGATTTTGAACGGTAAAAAAATGTCAAAAAGTGATGGAAATTCCATCATGCCCCGTGAAATGTTCGATGGAAGCAGCACTATTTTGTCCAAAGCTTATAGCCCGATGACACTGCGCTTCTTCATGCTGCAGGCGCATTACCGCTCTACTCTGAATATCACTGACGATGCCATGCAGGCTGCTGAAAAAGGATTGCAGCGACTGATGGAAGCCATTGAAATTCTTCAGAAATTGAATTATAGCGGCACAGAGGCATTGACTGAACTCGATGGTAAAATCAATCAGCTTATTGACGCGGCCTTTGCAGATATGGACGATGATTTCAATACACCTAATTCTTTGGCCAAAATTTTTGGATTGGTTTCTGAAATTCAAAAATTCGAAAATAAGTTGCAGTCGATCAACAACATAAGTCAAAATACTTTTGAGCGATTGAAGCAAAGCATGCGAGCACTAATATTCGATATATTTGGTCTGATGGAAGAAGGTAAAGCAGGCGCAGACGGTTCTAGCGAATTGCTGGATGGACTCATGCAGATGATAATCGGTTTCAGAAAAGAAGCCCGCGATAATAAAGAATGGGCAAAAAGTGATCAGATTCGCGATGCACTCTTGGAAATCGGTGTTCAGATTAAAGACG
>JBIKQC010000204.1:0-7961 GCA_044349855.1 Saprospira sp. | reverse complement strand
AGAGTGACCGCAATGTTAAAAAAATTACCGATTATATTACCAAAAAAGTTGCCGATAAGCTGCAGGAGCTTTTCCGCAAAGACCGCAAGGTATTTGAAGATAAATGGGAAAGCATGAATGTATTTATCAAATACGGTTTTATCACCGATGATAAATTTGCAGAAAAGGCGCCATCTTTCACCCTTTTGGAAAACACCGAAGGTGAATATTTCTCCTTGGATGAATATAAAGAGAAAGTGACTGCCAATCAGACCGACAAGGATGACATGCTTATTTACCTTTATACAAATAATGCCATTGAGCATGACAGTTATGTACAGGCCGCAAAATCATTCGGTTATGATGTTTTGAGTCTGGAAACCATGATTGATACACATTTTGTGCAGCATTTGGAGCGCAAACTGGAGAAAACCCGTTTTATCCGTGTAGATAGCGATACCATCGAGAATCTGATCAAAAAAACAGATGATCCAGAGTCAGTATTGAATGAGGAAGAGCAAAAACAGTTGGAATCATTGTTTAACACTGCAATCAGCGACGAATCTGCAACCGTTAAATTGGAAGCGCTCTCTCCTACTACATTCCCGCTTCAGATCACCCGTCCGGAGTTTATGCGCCGCATGCGTGAGATGTCGATGATGCAGGGTCTGGATTCGAACTTTCCGGAATACTACAATGTAGTGGTAAACAGCAATCACCCGCTGATGTCCGAAATCCTGAAAAACAATGACGGAGAAAAGGCCGCTCAACTGTTTGACCTCGCACGTCTGCAACAGGGCATGTTGAAAGGTGCTGAATTGACAAGCTTTGTTAATAAGGCGCTGGGTTGGATGAAGTAGAAGGGATAAAAGATAAAAGTTTAAAGATAAAAGAGCTCACAAAGACGAGAGATCTAAAATATAAAAGTTTATCTCCAGAAAAGAGGAAGGTTCCGAAAGGGCTTTCCTCTTTTTAACATAAAAAAAACAGCAACATTATTTTTAATATTACGTAACCGTTTAAAATAGTTATATTTCATTCTTAAATTTATACGCTTATGAAAAATAAAATGAATTTAAAAGCGCTGCAAAAGAAAAGCATCGTTGATGCTTTTGCTGGAGTTATATCTTTAGAGAATGATTTTGAATATAAAAAATATTTTTACGATTATTTTGAAAAGAAAACAAGTTAAGAGATTGATTATCTTTACATTTTATTGGATCCATAAAAAACATACTATTGAAACGGAGAACCAACAGAACAACGATGGCGAATAGTAAAAGTATATCGCCACATATCTTACAAATAAAATTGCAACCTTATTTCCTATTCCCTTGCACCTATAGACTATTTCCTATTCCATAACTCCTATTACCTAGTTCCTAGCTCCATTCATCTTTCCTCTTTTATCTTTCATCTCCTCAAATGAACATATACCTCATCGGCCTCATGGGCAGCGGAAAATCCCATATCGGAAAGCTTTTGGCCCAAAAACTGAATTATCGGTTTTTGGATCTCGATGATGCCATTGAAAAATCTGAAAACAAAAGTATTGCTGAAATTTTTGAAACAGACGGAGAAATAGAATTCAGAAAGTTGGAAGCTGTACAATTGCAAAAAACCGGAGAATTAAAAAACACTGTTATCTCCTGCGGTGGCGGAACACCCTGTTTTCACGAAAATATAAAATGGATAAATGACAATGGTTTTTCTGTTTTTCTAAACCCATCATTGAATTGCATAATTGAAAGATTAAAAAACGAAACGGAAAAACGTCCGATTTTAAAAGGAAAAGATAATGAAGAATTATTAAAAATAATAACTGAACTTTTTACAAATAGACTATCATTTTATCAACAAGCGATATTAAAAATTGAATCTGAAAATGAGCTCGAAATTTTGAATAAAATTTTGTCATTTATAGTATAATTATTCAACAAAGGTTCAAATTGCAAAAATCTTAGCTTTTTCATTTGATTTCTTGTGTTACATTTCGCTATTTCCTGTAATTAGTCCAAATAACGCTGATCATTGCCTTTCATGGTTCTAAGTCCTGCACCGGCTGCAATTCCTCCGCTCAACAGTAAAAAACCGGTAAGTACGCCACCTGACATAAAAGACAGGAGGGCAACAACTGCACAGCCTAAAAAACCGAGTCCTTCGATTGTAAGACCTGTTTTTCCACGGAAACGATATTCCGCTGCTGCCTTAAGCGGTACCATTGCAAAATAGCCAACAACAGACATCATTGCAAAAAAGAAAATGTAGGTAATCATAATTTTATAGTTTTATAAATTTCGAGATGAGTAATTTTTACTTGCTTACACCAACTGTTTGAGCATCAATCAGCAGTCCATTTTTATCACTTACTTTTAAGAGATAGATACCTGCAGAAATGCTGTTCAGTTGAATATTTTTTACAAACTCTGTACTTTCAGGGATATGCTTCTCACTTAAGACCAAACGTCCCTGTAAGTCAAAAAGTTCGATATTTATATAATTGTCTATTCCGGAAAGCTTTGCATCAATTGTAAAATAGCCGTTGGCCGGATTTGGATAGACAGAAATGGATTGTAATTCAGATTTTGGATTTTCATTAGCAGCGACAAAAACAGGCAATTCACCATTGGCGAAGGCATATTCCCCTTCCAAAATTCTGTCAGTTCTCAAAAATCCGTTTCCATCGGTACTGTTGAAGAGATTTATTTTGGTGTAATAAGGATATTCTTTCCAGTCATAACCCGGGCCCGGACGATAAACCAAAATCAGGGAATCTTCAGTAATACTTACAAGATCGTTATCAAATCTGGGTAATGCAAAAGCATTGTATTCAAATCGGATAGTGCCGCTTATATCTTCCACATTGCTTTCAACTTTCCAATAATGACTGTTTGAAATCCGGGCATTGTTTGAATTATTGATAATCGGGTCAGGTGCAACCCAATAATGGTCCAAGTCAATAATCAGACTGTCAGTTACAGCAGTAATGCTCATGATAAAATCTGCAAATTGAACAGAGGTATTCGAGAACGCTGAAGTGGTTCTGACTGTATTGTGCATTTGTGCCAAATTTAGCTTATTTCCCTCATTGATGATACAACCAACCGGAACAAAAGGAATTGTAACATTTACCGTGTCAAACTGTCCCGAAACGTAAGACTTTACAACAGTTTTATTTCTATTGATATCAATTAGTGTAATTTCAATGGGAACATTGTTATGAAAATTGACAGCACCGCGCAATTTTTGTTCTATTGAGATAGTTAAATCTACATCCACTCCATTGAATTGATGATCCAATGCATTCACTTCAAAAGCGGAAAACCCCGGAGAAAAAATCCAATCATTGAAAAAGTTTGTCATATTTACCCCTGTTGAAGCTGTCAGACCATCTCTGTATTGAGCGGCATCGATAGCTCCGAAGGCATAGGAATACAGAACGGACTGTTGCCCCACTCTAAAAAGAGAATCGCCCAAATATCCGCGCATATTATGCAGCATCGCAGCACCTTTATAATAAGTATGCGTACCATAAGTATATTCAAAAGGCATTCCCGAAAGGGCCTGATAAGTGCCATCATCGAAATGTGCACGAAGCATGACATCCTTGTGATTTGATTTCACCTTATTGATAAATGTCTGATGTCCATACAGATATTCTGAGAATAAATGTCCGGAATATTCAGCATTTCCTTCTTTTATCCACATTTCCTGAGGACCGACAAGTGTTACCACATCGCCCCACCAACAATGTCCCAATTCATGTGACATAAGATCCTGATGTCCGACACTGTTGCCTGCGACACCTACACTTCTGGGATAAGCAATACTGGTCGGATGTTCCATAGCGCCCTGCGGAGTAATAATATATCCGACCCTCTCCCACCAGTAAGGTCCCCACCAGCTTTCCAAGGCATCTACAGCATCACCTAGTCCGGCAAATGTTCCGCGCATAGAAGAGGTATCTGCGGCCCTTGCAACCAATTGGAAAGGCAGCGGACCGCTCATGGCATTATGTACATAATCAACTTGAGTATAATCAGAAACAGCCATATGTGTGATATAAGTGGTCACCGGCTGATTCATACGGTACTGTCTCAAAATAGTATCGCCGGAAACTGTTGTCTCACCCAAAAAGGTACCAATACCATAGCCACGGCGAGGCAATTTGCTGTAAATATTCAGACCGACTGTTGCTCTTTCCACAAAATTATCGAAACAGGGAAACCAGCTGCGGCCCATATTTACCGGATTTGAATTGAGGCCGATACCTAAATTATAAGCGTAATTTCCGTCAAATTTAAAACCGCCCCAACCTATATCCGGAGTCGGCCGGCCATGATACCAAACGGTAACTGTGGCAGTATCACCGATATTCATTACAGAAGGCAGATTGACAAAGAGGTTCAGACTGTCATAACCGTAAAGCAGCTGAGTACCGAATCCTGTGATGGAGTCAATTTGCAATGTCAAAAGATCCAAATGCAGCGTTTGAATATTATTCATATTGGGGCTGAAAGTAACGGCACAATTGCCGTACACTTTTTGATTGCTGAAATCTATAACAGCCAAAGTTATTTCATAGTGTACTATATCAATAGTATCACTGCGCTCCATTGAGGCTTTGAGTATCTCCCGCTCAGCGGGACTCAATCTCTTAAGCGGCTGATGTTCTGCATGATGACAGCCGTTAAATCGAGGCTGAGCAAAAATATGAAGGCTTATAAAAAGCAATAATAAGGTAAATCTTGTGTTCATAATTTACTATGGTTTCAACAAATATATTCTTTTGAAAGGAAAATTGAAAACTACCTGCTGATAATATTTAATAAACAGTTGAATTTATAGGTTTCATTACTTGTTAAATTCAACTTAAAGCAGTTTTGAATTGTTGATTTTAAATTATAAATCCTTTGAACAAAAATCTTATCTTCGCAAAGTTCTACTTTTAATAATATAAGCATTAAAATGAAATCATCTAAAATTTTCGTTACAGTTGTTACAATGATTCTTTTCTACTCCTGTTCTAAGCCTGAAATGAAGACCTTGGATAAAAATAACAATTATCCGGATATACCTGCATTTTTTAAGGCCGAAGCTGAACGTCTGAGTATAAAGAAGGGGCTGAAAGTTCAAAAATCAACGGTACT
Source organism: Saprospira sp. (assembly GCA_044349855.1). Taxonomy (GTDB): domain Bacteria; phylum Bacteroidota; class Bacteroidia; order Chitinophagales; family Saprospiraceae; genus Saprospira. The sequence continues at coordinate 2,832 of JBIKQC010000204.1, read as the reverse complement.
GAATGATAAAAAAGAAAGTAAAATTTCGAATATCAAAGATTGGAATGCAGAATTTTCTATGTTTTTCAGGTATAAAATACATGAATCAGCACAAAGACCCTATTATAAAGTCACAGAGGAAGGAAATAAAGTTTTGTTCGAGACTTCAGTGGATGCTATGCAGCTGAAGAAGATTACAGTTGTTTACAGCGATAAAACTTCCCGTAAAATAAAAAGTCTTGAAATGGAAATTATACAAAACAATGAAGTGTATGGCAGCAAAATGACGGTGAATTATGACATTGAGAAAGGCTACAGCATCAATAAAAAACAAAAGGTAATTCTCTTTACGGAAGACATCTTTGAAATCAAACTAAATTTTTTGGACATTTAGCAATCCTATTGGTGCAAGATGGAATAGAATTCATGTATAAATTAATAATCAATATAATCAATATATATTTACGATTCAAGTAACGCTGCTGCGGGCTTTTTTTTACTTTTGTCAGCATTATTAGGTTCTTGCTTCAGAAAAATGGACAAGCTGTCTTCGACGATTTATATTTTTGAGAATGTTTCAAAATCGATAAATAGGAATGAAATTAGTTTACTATTTTTCGAATTACTACACCAGTAAATAAATTTTTCTGCTAAAAACATTTTATAACTGCTGCTCTATTTAATTTTCGTACACTACGAATTATACCATCCGGAAAATAAAATATAATGCGTTACTTTCTATTCATCATCAGCATATTGCTTTTCAGTCCGTCAATAACGGAAGCTTCAGGGATTTTTCCTTCAAATTACAGCAGAGAATTTCAAAATGAGTCTGTAGTTACAGGCCAAGGCCAAAAAGTAAAAAAACAAAAGAAAAAAAGACGCAGTCCAAAGGCTGACAAAGGAAAAGGTAATGATAATGCTTTCGGCGCGTTTATGTTTTGGTGGGTATTAGTACCGCTTACGATTATAGCCTCATTAACTTTAGGATTAATATTTTTAGGCCCTTTTTGGTATGTAGGGTTAGGATTATTCGCAATATGGGCCGGTATTTCGGGTATTGTCTTTTTCCCCATTCAATACATAGGACTGCCTTTAGGCATGGCCCTGATCGTTTATGGACTAATCGTCGGATTTCCATTGATTTGGACAGCAGGCATCGCACTGGTTTTTGCTGCAATATTTGCTCTGGCTTATATGGTCCTAATGTTCATGATCGGAACGAGAAAAAATCAACCTGAATAATTTCTATTCAATAATTTTATTGAGGTGTATATTATTGCTCCTGCAATTTCCTGGCTGTAGACAGGTAATTTTATTGTGGCAATATTACGCAGTTCTGACCTGAATCATTGTCTTCCGGCAACAGTTCAATGGTTTCGTATTTGCAGTTGTCCTTGTGGTAATAAGGGATAAAACTGTCTCTGCCCCCATACAGAACAGCAGTCTCCTTGCGTTAACAGAGTGAGTCGATTACACACTGGTGTTCCTCCAAAATTTTATTGATGTTTTAACCTGTTTGCAGCCCCATCGGGGGGACATTTTTGTAGCCGCAGGCGAAAAAAAATGAATAGAGCTCTGTAGGAGCGGCATTTAAATAAATTTGTACAATAAAATGGTTAAACAAAATGTCACCCCTACAGGGTTCTTTTCACTCGCAGCTTAGGCTGCTACAAAAATATCGCTCCTCTGGAGCTGGTTCCTTAACTAATTTGTGTTTTGTTAAAACATTATATTGATTTAAATGGTAAATAACTAACAATCCTGAACGTCAATTCAGAGATAACGCATTCCTAAGGAACCGAACGAAGTGAGCTCTATAAACTAATCCGTTTTTAAAAAAATTCATTTTTATAAATCTGTGAACCGAGGCATTGCCGAGTTCCTCGAAAATCCGTGTTTTATTTGTGTGTCCGATTTATCGGATCCGTGTTTAAATAGCTCGCTTTACTCGGTTCAGCCAACCCAGTTATATTACAATATGATCTACAATATTGGTTTACTATTTATCGAATTGCAACACTAGTCGCAAAACGCTGCCGCGGGCTTTTTTTATCGCTAGATTTTAGGTTTAAATACTAAGTTAGACGGATCAATGTTTTAAAAAAAACAGAGCCTAAAAAAGCTCTGTTTTATGATATTCTTTATTTACCTTTTTTCTGATTCTTTTTCAATTCCTGCTGCTGTTTCAATGCATCTTCGTAACGCTGTTGGAAGGCAGATTTGGGTTTTGGATTATTTTTTCGATGCTCCATTTTTTCTTCCAGTTTCTTCTTGTTAATGAAAACATTCTTCACAAGGAAAGTCTGTAAAATGTTCAGCAGATTACCGAAAAGCATATAACAGGTAAGACCTGCAGAATAGTTATTCAGTGCAAAGAAGAATATTACCGGGAAACTGTATTGCATGTACATCATCATTTTGGCATTGGCACCACCTGCTGACATATCCATCTGTTTGCTGTTATAAATAAGGAATGCAAACATGGAAATACACCAAAGCAGTGTAAATAAACTCACGTGGTCACCATAAATACTATTAATGAAAGGTACAGTGCCAAAATCCCAAATAGAGTCATAGCTAACCAGGTCATCTGCCCATAGGAAACTTTTCTGACGGAACTCGATTGCAGCCGGGAAGAATCTGTAAAGGGCAATCCATATCGGCATTGTGAGCAGCATTGGAAGACAGCCTGCCAGGGGACTTACACCATACTCACCATACATGCGCATCTGTTCCATCTGCAAACCCTGCGGATCATCTTTGTATTTCTTTTTCAATTCATCCAAACGGGGACGAAGAATACTCATTTTTACACCTGATTTCAACATGGAGAACTGTAATGGGAACAAC
>JBIKQC010000203.1:0-7964 GCA_044349855.1 Saprospira sp. | reverse complement strand
TTAATACTAAGAACAGGTCGCTCCTCTGGAGCGAAAAATGGCTCGGTAGGAGTCAAATGTTCTTAGCTATAATTGAATAAGATGAAAAAAAGCCCCGTAGGGGTGACCTGTTTGATTGTTTAACAAAGTTTTGTGAATATATTAGTTTTATAAAATCCAACCCTTGATTCACATTAATAAATAAAGTTTTCAACTAAAAGGTAAATTTACGAATATTAATACTCGTTTTATAGAGCAGATTTTTATTATTGCATAAACTTTTACCACACAAAATCATCGATTCCCTATGTTCAATATAACTTGCATCGTTACAAATGAAAATGGCATTTCTGTTTTTTCAGAAATAAGCTACCCCAAAAATGCAAGGGGAGGAATGATGCTTTCCGAGCAAATTGCTGCGAAAAATTTTAGATTGCGCGAAAGTAAAGCAGGCTATAGTACCGATTGGCACTTGTCCGCTGATTCGACTTTATTGATTATTCAAAAAGGAATCCTTAGGATTAGCCTGCAAAATGGAGATTACAGGGATTTTGGATCCGGAGAAATGTTTATCGCCTCAGATGCTTTGCCTGAAAATATAGTCTTCGACAGCAGTATTCATGGACACAAAGCCGCAGTAATAGGAGCGGAGGACCTTGTTGCAATTCATATAAAATTAGATAATTGAAAATTTGTCCGAAACTCAGACAGACAAGAAAATATTGAAAAAAGCATTTGCTTGGGCCAACAAATCAGTTGCAATTGGTAAAAACTGGTATAACCTCGATACGAAGGCCAATCTGCTCAATAAACTCGGAAACAAAAAAGAAGCAATCGCCACTGCTGAAGAAGCTATAAAAGTTGCTAAAGCTGCCGGTGAAGATCCTTCTGAGACTGAGAAGTTCTTGAAGGAATTGAAGAAGTAATTTTGTTGTTGTGATGATCTGCATATAAAAAATGAGACTGTTCCCAGAAGAAGGACAGTCTCATTTTTTATTTTTCGTCTTGAATGGAGTTTATTATAAAAGCCCATTAAATAATTTCATATCTTCTTTATTATTGAGTAAAAAACCATTCTCCAAACCAATATTGTATAAATCTGCCAACATTGGAACATGGAACCCTTTTTTAATTGCACTTTTAAATATGTAATAGTGAAGATAAAACAAACCAAAATTATTATCGATATTTACTGAGGGATTTGGATTTTTTTTATAATTTTCAAATCCTAATACCATTTCACTTATTGAACACAGTGGCGGCAGATTATTGACTTTAACAAATTCGTCCTGCTCAACATTAAATACAAAATCATTGGGCGTAACAATTATCCCTCCTTCATCTGAAAAAAATATTTGCAAACAATTTTCGTTCATTGGAGAGGAAATAAAACGTGTAAAAATAACATCATCACAATCTATAGTTATTGTAAAGTCTTTCAACTCATTACTTATAATCAATTGAAATGAATTGTTATTACTTTCAGTTTTAACAGCTATAATTTGCGCCAATTGCTCAATTATTTCACTTTTATCCATTTTTTTAATCATTAAGATGTTTACAGAAATTTCAAGCCTTTTAGCTTGAGTTAAAATATTATCTATTCAAATATAAACCAAAATATCTAAAAAATCAATTTTAAACAACGAGTTTACTGACTTTATCAAAATAAACAATGAAAACATACTTTTATACACTAAGCGTTTAGTGTTTCTTCTTAGCTTTACTTCGGACTTTAATAAATTGAAATATTTGTTCACTTTCATGCCCATTAATTAGGCTTTTTAACTTTAACTTTAATACATTTTTGGATTCAATAAGACCTTCATATAGGACAGTTCCATAAGATGAAGTTGTTGAGAAATATATTTTATTTTCTTTTATTTCATACTTTCCATGTCATCGTACGGTTTCTCTAACCATTGAATAACGTCAGTGGCCTCTCCTGTTGAAGATACAGACAAAACAGTATTGTCAGAATAAAAACGAAGAAAACGTCTGCTATCACTCTTAAACCCGAATCCGTCATTAGAGTTCGTTATGAAAGCCTAAAGGGTAAAGAACCAACGCTCCGCGAAGCGAAAATAAGTACTCACGGAGTTTTTTGGGGTGAAGAACCGAGCACAGCGAGCTCTATAAATAGTTACCCCTATTTCGTTTCACGGTCCTTCGGTTCAAAACCCAAAAAACGAGTAAGTGCTTAGTTTCACAACAATTTAGGCTTGGAACCCGAAGGCTCCGCGAAGCGAATAGAATTTCTAATGACGGATTTGGGTTAATATTAAGTTCTGTCTGATATAACCCATCAAATCTTACTTTCATATTTGTTTGTGAAAAAACCTGAATTGCAGAAATACAAAAAAGGAAGGCAAATAATATAGTCCGTTTCATCTTTTTCATTTTTAATTATTTAATTTACTTTTTCAACAAATCAACAGCAGCCTAATCTCACCATTTTTCTCTTTCGGTGCCCGATGAACACAGGGAAGCACCTGACTTTCAGGATGATCGACTGCCAAACGCCATAATTTTCCGACACCTAAACTGATTGGTACTGCCATAGGTTTTTCCTGATAATGCAGATCAAAGAAATATTCCGTCAAAAAGGATTCAAAACCTTCATCTGCAGCGCCATAGCGTTTTTTAAGTTCTTCACGTATTTCTGGAACAAGCACTTTTTGAATGGCCAGAGCATTTGGCAATATATCACTTGGCTCGCCATAGTAAGTGCACAAAAAAGTATCGGTCGGTACCGGAGAACGGTCAACATGATAAGAATAAACATCGGTTGGAAAAAACGGATAGTCGTCATCCCGCTCATAACACCTGATGAGATTTAGGATAGGAGAGGAGCCATATGCTTCCAGCAATTTCCAGTCATTTAACAATGTTTCACGGGCAAGCTGTCCCTGTTCACTCAAGTGAAGATCAATAAGTTCTTCCTGATCAATGACTGATATATTTTCGTTCAGCGTCAGTTTATTAACAATCTCAGAAAAATCACCTTTCAGATTGCGTGACCAGCAAAGCGCATTGATTTCTCCTTGAAAAGGAGAGGAAATAAGGTCTTGAAAATTCGAGACGTATTGTATTTGATGAGAAGATGGAGATAAATCTGACATTTTTATTTTTAAGTATAATATCTTTGAATACGAATCACTTCTTAATTTCTTTTCCGGTCAAATCGAAATAAAGTCAATCATTATCGAAACGTTCTTTTTTAGCTGCAATTTTATCAGCTTCAAATTTCATCTCGTCATACGAGGCTTAAATGTATATTAAGTAATCGAGCATAAATAATGATATGTTATCAATGAATGGATTTTTTATATTGACAAGGCAGAAAACACAGCTGAAGTGGTACCTTCAGCGAGGCTTTCTAACGAAGTCAGAATGAAAAAGACTTCATTCGCTTCGCGGAGCCTTCGGGTTCAAAGCTATTATTATTTGTGCTTGATTACTTATTTATTCAAGGGAATCTATTGAGTAGCCTGCCGATTTAACGATACTTCTAAATAAGTAATAAACTTTTTGTGAGTCACTAAATAAATAGCTAATTATAAAATTTGTAAATTCATTTTGAAAGGTTTTTTTGTCGGTTTTTCGTAGTGTACGTAAAAAATTAGCAGTTTCTTTGTAAGTCGAGGGGTCTTCTCTTCTTGGGTCATTATATACCATGCATTCGAATGAAACTATTTTTTCAGCAATTTTTGAATATGGACTTTCAGGAATGCTGATCGCCTCTGACATTTTCACTGAAGCATCACGTTTTTCTCCTCGCACAAAATTATATGAATATGGAAAGACCCATGAAAAGCCACTTGCATAAGAATTCATGCAAAACGACCTTGTTACTTCTACCTTTCCTATTTTACTTATTTTATCCAGATCTCCCAATTCGGCATATTCGGACATACATTTACAGGTGAATCCTGCATTGCCGCTGCGACCGGCCAAGGCATAAGCTTTGTCAAAGTCCTCCATAGTAGCGGGCTCAGATTTTTCCAGGCCTGAGCCTATGAAAAGTGATTTTCCGATTTTTTGCAGGCCTTGCGTGTTTTCAACACAAACGGAAAGTCCCCATGTAGTTGTAAACGCTTTTGCGTCTAAATCATAGATTGGGTAAGTAACTATATCTCCCTTTTCATAAGGCGCTTTGAAAAGTTTTTGTTTAACGGGTTTCTTTGCCGTTTTCTTTTCCTTCCCAATTTTTACCAGAAACTTTTGAAGCATTTTTTTTCGTTCAGCATAATTTTCTTCCCATTCTTCCTTCTCAAGGTCTGATTCAACAATTTCTTTGACACACTCGGCAACGAATGGCTCCAAAGCTTTAACTTCCCATTGACAATGAGCAAGGGCAAGCCAAAAATTAGTAACGTCTTCTATCACTTTTCCTTCGAACAAAAACTTATTTTCTTCCTGAAACCATTTATAGATTTCAGCAGGGGATTTACCGGCGTTGTATCTTTCAAAATAATAGTATTGAACATCCTGTGCTTGATCGCTGTCCATTATATCAAAACCTGATTGTCCCATATTGAATTTTGTTTTTAATATATTCATGCTTAAAAGCCAATTCATCGATTTGGCGCTGTCGGTCATTTAATTGTTCTTTTGAAGTCCATGACTCATTTTGCCTTCCCAAATTGATTTTTTTTGATTATCCAAGATTTTAATTTTACCGTGCAGCAAACCTTTTCTGCAGGATCCTATTATCCTGTAATTGTTATCTTTTTCATTAATTCTTCCGGAAAAGCGTCTTCCTCTTTTATATTTAATGTATAAATCATGCTGTGTTAAATTAAATTTACATTCAACAATTGGGAGGTCATATATTTCCCTCGGACATATTCCATCCATCTTAAACCACCCATTTGCTGGAGCTACTTTGCGATATGAATGTCCTATTTTTGTATGATAAGTCTTGCTCTTTATTTTTTCTAATGGGCAAAACACCTCAAATTTAATACTATTTCTACGTACAACAGCCCCATTTATGGTGTCTGTCTGACTATAGACATTGCTGAAAATTGCCATTAAAAATATGATCTTTAAGTATTTCATTTGCTAAAGTTTCAGTATCAGGTAATTTGGAATGTTTCCGTGTTTATGAAGTTGCCAATTTAGTGAATCTGATAGGATCTTTAGTAACAAATACTAAAATAATTGGCTTTGTTCTGTTTTACCGGATCATATCCTATGAAACAAAAAATGACCAAAAATGGTTAATGTTGTTCGTTACAGTTTTCAAAAACATCACAGCATTCTTAATAATACTTTCCTGCCTATTCTCTCATTTTTGGGAATAACCATTTTGAAGAGTTGGCTCACTATAAGATTTAACAACAACATTTTCTAAGTCCAAATATTCGCTATCAATGAGGTTTGGCCTAATAGAAATCTTTTTTAGTTCTTTGTTAAGTGATTCTAATTTAATTTCTAAATCTTCACTAAGCTCAATTTTTACAATCAACCCTCTTTTTAAATCTAAAAGATAAAAGGAATTATCCTTTGCCGCAACAAGTTTCATAGAACGTATTATTGAGTGTGTTCTTTCTTTTAGTGAAATTGTTTTTTGTTTAGTCCCATTGCTGTCAAAAAAGACCAGATTGTTAGAGGATTTATAAATCAGATTATCTCCTAAAGGAAAAGCCATAATATTTTCACCAGCATAAGGGTTATCTTCCAATGTGTAGAAATTTATACTTTTAAAGGGCTTCAAATCTTTCACAAATTTCAAACAGCCACAAATGCCATTTGTTTTTTTATCTATAAAAAGATAAAAAAATGGAGAATTTTTGTTTGTATTCGTTGCCGGATTTTTACCGTATTTTCTATGGAAAATAATCAATAATAATCGATTGTCATCAACATCCACTAAATGTTCTATATTAAGAAATTTCTCATCCTCGTCAAATCCTTTCATTCTTATATAATCTATGATTGAGGTCTCTTTAGGTTTTTTATATTCGGGTATGAACTTTTTTATATTATTATCCGCACCCAGGTGTTGAACATATTCAACAGAATCGTCATCGGCTTTTTGAAGTGTTAATATCTGAGTTTTATTAAATGTTCCCCCCACTTCGGTTAAGGAGTAAACCCCATTATTGGTCTGAAGAGATTGCATTATTTTGTTCTCGAATGCTTTTTGAAATGGCATCTCATTTTCTAAGAATAAATGGGTAGAATTATTGATAAAAAAAGCCAATTCTCCATCTTTTATTCCGCAGGGATAAAGAAAATTATCCATTGATTTAGTGTGATATATATATTGCAGTTTTATTTTTAGTTGCTGTGAGAAATCAAAAAGCCAAATAATGTAAAACCTACCTATTGTCTCATATTGATTCGCATCTGAGAAATTAATTCTGGCGCTTATTACTAAATTTGATCCAAATACAGATGACCTGTAATCATCTGAAATTGTGCAATCAATATTCTTTAATCCGCTTGTCTCAGGGCATTTTTGGATAGACAGAAAAGCTTTCATATTTGATAGGACCGGAATATTAATAATATGTTATAAAATTTGGAAGTTAATTTATTGTTTTTGTAATTATTTCTGTCAATTTTATACTGCTTTTGTAGAGGTTACTCATTGAGTAATTTACCAAATTTGTTTTACACTATATTATATCTTATTTCTTTTATTTAATTATTATGTTTTTCCACTTTTGAATTGTGCATCTAAATACAGCCTTTTCAAATCAATACCATATTGAAGTGACAATTCATAGTAATTGTAATTGGGATCAATATTAGCTGATTTAAGGATTTTATCTCGAGAGGGATGGACTCTAAAATCCATATTTTCCAGTTTGTGATAATTCGGATTAACTTCGATTTCGGATTCTCTTCCGCTGTTCGCCAATACCATTTTATCAAATGAAACGGAAGCCATGGATCCCGGATAAATAGCGACATCATCCACTTCATTTGTAGGCGGGAACTTTATTCTAAGTTCACCGATAAACAGTTCATTAAAATTAGCGATCGTTTCTCTAAAAACAATTTTTTCGACTTCTACCTCATTATAGCCCACCACATTGAAACGTGCTCCGCTAACGGAGATACTTGGAATTAATACTGTGAAGGAATCTGGAATTTCTTCGTTCCATTTGCTAGTTTCGCGGTACAATTCTACCCAAATTCCATTTTTATACAGCTTGCTGTAATTGGGATTATTTTCAATCTCTTGATTAGACCGTTGATAATGTTCATTGAGCAAAACTCTGCCATAACCCCATTCAGCGCACTGAAAATCTTCCGTTTTCATCGCTTCCATGTACGTTTTCAAATCCAAATGCATTGGAAATTTGAAGATTTGACCAGCCTTCATCTCTGAATAATATTCCTTTTCCTTCTTCTTTTTTTTACGCTTTTCAATGACATCTTTTCGAGGCGATTTTTTTGATTGAAGCAGAATTTTTTCAAGAAATTCTTTAGTTACTGCCTCTCTATCAGCGAGTGAATCTTCACCTGCACCAAGTTCTTTCCACTCTTTCAGATCAGTACCGCTTTCTATTATTTCCTGTACTATTAGAGACACTTCTTTTGTCAATAAATTCACTTCGCACAAGGACCATGCATAGCCCAACCAATAGTTCATCGCTTCTTTGATTGGAGGTTTAGCCTCATCAAGCCCAAATTTGCTTGCTACGGATTGTTTGATCGTTTCCAGGGGAGTTCCGTCATAATATTGATTCATGAAGTGATCATTAACATCTGACGAATTATCATTTCCTAATATTGATGTGCTCCAGGTTCCCATATACAGTATGAATTTTGAATGACATTTATTTATAAGTTTAATAGTCGCTTTTTGTGATTTGTATTGTGCGCTGATAAATTAACTGCAGCATTCAAGTCATAAATGCAACTTTTACATTAAATGTGTTGGTCTAAATAATTTGCCATCGTAGTTTATAATAAATCAAATTTTATAAATATTGGTAAATAATTTTGCTTTTCAAATCTATTGT
>JBIKQC010000202.1:0-7973 GCA_044349855.1 Saprospira sp. | reverse complement strand
TGTGACTGCTGCTATCAATAACATCGCCTGTTCTTCTTCCAATATCGGAGGGATAGATCTTACTATTAACGGCGGTACAGCAGGTTACAGTTTTAACTGGTCTAATGCCGCAACAACTCAAAACATATCAGGATTAGCTGCAGGCAGTTATACTGTCACAGTAAACGATGCAAATACCTGTTCCGCTACTTTTACAGGTACTGTTTCAACAACTGCCGGTCTTCAGGTAGATGCAAGCGGAACTGATTTGAATTGCAACGGTTCAAATGACGGCTGTGCTTCTGTCGCTGTAAATGGGGGCACTTTGCCATATACTTATATTTGGTCAAATGGTCAAACGGTTGATGGATTCTGCGGACTTGCACCGGGTACCTATATTGTTACTGTCAGCGACAATGGCGGTGGAGGAAGTGGATTTGATACACTTTATCAGGAAGGCTTTGAAGCTGCACATAACTGGACCCTTAATGTTTCTACAGGTGTTAATGGCGTTGATAATAATTTCTGGACTGTCAGTGATGCTGAAGGCGGGGTTTTGCCGACCGGTTGCGGTATAGCTGGCAACGGCAATAAAACTTTGCATATTACTTCTGTTTTCTTCCCAACAGGTGGAGCTGCTTATGACGCAGGTGGACTTTGCGGTGTTCTTTTCTGTCCTGAAACCAACATGAGAGCAGAATCTCCTGCATTCTCAACTGTAGGTGCCAATAACCTTTCGCTCAGTTTCGACTTTATTTCAAACGGACAGGCATTATTAGATAATGCTTCAGTTTGGTATAACAGCGGAACAGGTTGGACACAATTGGTAAACTCCATCAAATCTCCTGTTTGCGGTAGCGGTCAGGGTCAATGGACCAACTTTACAGTTGCACTTCCTGCTGACTGTAATAACAATCCAAATGTACAGGTTGCATTCAATTGGACTAACAATGATGATGGAGTCGGTACAGATCCTTCGGTTGCAGTTAATAATGTTTTGGTTTACAATAGTGGTCCAGTCACAGTTTCCTGCAGTGGTACCGATACAGTTGTAATAGCTCAACCTGCCGTTTTGGCTTCAAATACTGTAAACATTACAGATGCCAACTGTTCTTCACCGGGTGCAATCAATATCGCTGTCAGTGGTGGAACAGCCCCATATAGCTTCCTTTGGAGCAATGGGGTAACATCAGAAGATGTAACAGGACTAAATGCAGGTTCTTATTCTGTTAGCATTACAGATGCCAATGGTTGTAATGTTGTAAATGCTGCAAATACTGTAAATGCATCGGGACTTCCTGCGATTACGGTCAGCAGTTCCGTTGACCCAACCTGTAACGGTTACAATGACGGTTCTATCTCTTTGAATGTTTCTGGAGGTTCAGCGCCTTATAGCTTTAACTGGAATGCAGGTCTGAACGGTCAGAATCTAAGCGGACTTGATGGCGGTATCTATAATGTTACTGTTACTGACGCATTGGGATGTACAAGTATTCTGTCTTCAATTACTTTGACAGAACCTGCAGCTATAGTTTTGAATGCAATTGTTTTAACAGATGCCAATTGTGAAAATTCTGACGGAAGTATCATTTATACTGTTTCGGGCGGTGCAGGTACTCCATTCAGCTTCAATTGGAGCAATTCAGCTACTTCACAAAATCTGACCGGTCTGAGTTCAGGAGTTTATAATTTAACTATAACTGATGCCAATGGTTGTAATCAACCCGATACATTCACAATCAATGCGCCATTTTTACCTACACTTACGGCCTTTATAGGACAGACCGGAGTCTCAGACAGTACGATAATTCTGGGAGAATCCATCAATGTAAATGTAGGAAATGATGAAACAGCTTTGGGCGTAAGTTATCAGTGGTTCTCTGTACCTTCAACAGCAAATTTTGCCAATGACAGTGCAGTTGCAACTCTTGTAGCTCCAGATCCTTTTGGAAATTATATCCTTAATGTAATTGCTACCTCTGCAGGCGGTTGTACTGCAGTAGATACATTGACTTTAAATGTTCAATCTCCCGACAATCCAAGAATTCCTACAGCATTCTCGCCAAATGGTGATAATAACAATGATAACTTCTTAGTAATTGACCTGAATTTAGAATATCTTAAAGAGTTCAAAATTTTTAACCGTTGGGGGCAGGTTGTCTATGATAATACAACTCAAGCTAAGTGGGATGGAAAATTGAACGGCGCAGATCAGCCACGTGATGTTTATTTATATATCATTACCTGGCAGCGTCCTAATGATGATGAACCGGTAGTTAATAGAGGCAACCTAACACTTTTCCGTTAATGTAATGTATATCAGCAATTGATAAATCCTATTGGATTTATCTAAAACCTTTCTCCGGTCTGAAAGGCCGTCTCTATAAATAGGGACGGCTTTTCGCATAAAAAGAAAAAAGGCTTACACAGTATGGAATCAAATGATCATTTATTTCAGCTTATCAAGTCTCTCAGTCAGGCTGAGAAACGGTATTTTAAATTGGAAGCATCTAAATATGCTACCAATTATAATGATAATACCTATCTGAAACTTTATGATAATATTGATGCACAGCAGAACTATGATGAAAAAGCTTTAAAGCAGAGTTTGAAAGAAGATTCAAAATTATTGAAACGTTTTGCTTCTGTCAAAAATTATCTATATAATCTGATTTTGAAATGTTTGGTACAGATGCATACGGAGAAAAATGTTTATTCCGAACTGCATTTCTATTTACAACAGGTAGCAACTCTTTATGACAGGGGTTTTTACAAACAGGCAAAAAAGAAACTGCTGCATGCTAAACAATTAGCAGATGATACCCAAAAAATGGATTATTTTTTGGTAATAAACAGATGGGAGCTTAAATTGGCAGAGTTTGAGACAAATTATGGAAAAAGTAAAAATATGATCCTTGATTTGCTTAACGAAAAAAATGAGGCTCTTGATCAGATGGACGAAGAGCTCAAAATAGAATTGCTCTATGAGGAAGCCGGTACTCAGGCCTATCAGGTAGGCGTAGCCAGAACAGATGATGACAAATCTTTTTACTTGGAATACCTTAATAATAATGCCTTTTTTAAAGCGCTAAGCTCTAAGTCTGTCTATGCACAAAGTATAGCTTATGCTTTGGAAGATATTGTTACTTTTATGGCCGGATTTCCACCGGAAAAAACTTTGATAATTACCAAAAACAGGATAAAAGTTTTTGAACAGACTACTCCTGAAGTCAAAAAAGAGCACGCATATTACTATGCTGCTGCAGTTTTCGCACATCTGCAAATATTGCTTTCTTTTCAAAAGTTTGACGAAGCTTATGCTTTATTGGATGAATTGGAAAAATACTGGAAGGACAATGCAAATTATTGGGATGGATTTACAGATAATATGTTCTTTATGGCATTCTTTTATCATTCTACCAAAATTCCAAGAACAAACGGCAGTTTTGAAAAAATTGCGGTATTGGGTAAAAAACTGAAACCTGAACTGGAATTGAGAATGCACAGAGAAGATCAGGATAAAGCATTCTATATTGTACTGTTAAATATGGCTTATGGTTACTTTGTCCTGAAAAACTTTGATGAATCGCTTTTTTGGGTCCGCAATATTCTTAATGACAATACAAATACAATCAGACCGGACTTTTTGGGCTTTGTACATATCTTTCACCTGATGCTTCAATATGAAATTGGCAATAAAACAATTCTCAATTATCAGGTTGAAAGGGCGGCCAGATTTCTTTCAAAAAAGAGTAAAATCTACGATTTTGAAAGAACATTCTTAAATTTTTTCAAAAAAATTGGGCAGATCACCAAATGGGACAGCGAGTTTGAAGGTATTTTTGTTTCTTTAAAAGTGGCCCTCGAAAAAATGGCTGCTACTGAAAATAATTTTGAAAAGCGTTTTATTAATGACTTTTATCTGCTGGAATGGGTTGCGTCCAAATTGTTTAAAACAGACTATCAGCAGCTCATTATTGAAAAATTGGAGACAGATTTTGATAAATTGAAATAATACATTATTTTGTAATGGTTTTTTACTAAGAATAATTTTAAAATACAATGGCAGAAAATAATAAATTAAATATTGGCAGTCAAAAGATTGATTTGGACGCTTTGCGTCAGATGAGTCATGAAGAACTGGTAAAGGCTTTGGAAACCGTCTATTTCGACGGATATCAGCAGGCACTTAAAAGTTTGGATAATAAAATATCGGAAAATATAGAACAGCTCATTTCTCTGAAAAGAGATACAACCGTAAAGCAGGAACAGACTGTTCAACCAACTGTCAATACTGCACCTGAACCTGTAAAAGAGATAGAAACACCCGTTACAGACGGCAAAATTGAAATAAAAATCAGCACTGAACAAATAGAAGAGGAAACCGATCCTTTGAAAAAAAGGATGAACGAAATTGCCAATATGGTTTACAAGTTCCCAAAAGTCGGTTGGGTAATCTATAGATACAACGGTTCTGAAGATGAGTATTTGAAAAGTAAGTTCGGTTTTACAACATTGCCAATGAAGGCATTGGTGTTTGACAATGAAGAAGAGGCGCTTAAGCACAAGGAATTATATTGGGGTAGCGGCTATGATGAGCTTTTTGTGAAAAAAGTATGAGTGCGCTACTAAAACTCCTGTTATCTCTTCTTGTTTGCTTTGCTGCTGCTGCAATTGGTGGATTCGCAACTGCCAACAGTTTATCTGATTGGTACATCAACATCAATAAACCCAGTTTCAATCCTCCGGGTTGGATTTTTGGCCCTGTTTGGTCAATACTCTATACAGCAATGGCTATCGCGCTTTGGAAAATATGGTCTTTACCGGCCTCCGATGCAAGAAATGCCGCAATGATCTGGTTTTTTACACAGTTACTGTTAAATGTACTTTGGTCATTTCTGTTTTTCTATTGGCAATGGCCCCTCGGAGCTTTTATTGAAATTTTAATCATGTGGTTTGCTATTTTAATGACGATAATCCATTTTTATAGTTTAATTCCATGGACTTTGGCGCTTTTACTCCCATACCTGCTTTGGGTTAGTTTTGCTGCCTTTTTGAATGGTACAATTTATTGGATAAATTGATTTTATATTATTAAAAAACCACTTTGATATGTCTGCAAGAAAAATAGATCAACTGCTCAACGAATACGGAGAAAGTCATCAAAACGTTACCAATAAACTGATTCACTGGATTTGTGTTCCTGCCATCATGTTTAGCCTTATGGGGTTATTTTATACCATTCCTTTCGTAGTAGAAAGGTCGATATTTACAAACTGGGCTTCAGTTTTGGTCATGCTTACCCTTGTTTATTATGCAACGCTTTCATTGCCCATCTGCTTAGGATTTATTTTTGTCGGTGGCGCTATGGTCGTTGGCAATCATTATCTTTATGAGATGCTCAACCCAAGCATCAATTATGTTTTTGTTTGCATCGGCATTTTTGTATTGGCCTGGATTGGTCAGTTTGTCGGACATGGCATTGAAGGTAAAAAACCATCTTTTTTAAAAGATCTTCAGTTTTTATTGGTTGGCCCGGCCTGGTTGCTGCATTTTATTTATAAAAGCATTGGAGTGAAGTATTGAATTGGTACTAAGTAGAGGGTAAAGGGTACTGAGTACAAAGTACTTTCAGGTTGATCTTTTCAAGTTCCTATCCTTTAATCAATGCTCATATCAAGTAAAATCATTATATTATTACATTCGCATAACTTGTCTCGGCCTAAGACGAGATCCGCATATCATTTTCTTACTTGGCACACCGAGGCAAACATCCGCAAGACGACATACTTTTCTCTGATAAAGAACAGATTAAACTCAGGGAGGCCGTAATGGACCTCTCTTTTTTGTTGGGCAGAGGCTATGGCGACCGATCCGCAGGACTGTTTGTCGGAAATCGCTTATTCTAAAACTGATTTAAGCAAAAAAAATCTGAAGTTCAATTATTATTGCTGTTAAAAATATTAAAATATCAATATGAATCTAAATCCGGAAGAACTCGAAAGTCTTCGTCTTTTGCTTTCAAGCCCTGATATGAGCAATGTCAGTCTCGGTCTTCAAATGCTGAAGCAGCACCCAAAACATGTAAAAGATGCTATTGGGCCGCTCATGCTTATTCAAAATGGCCTGTATGGATATACAGATGAGGAAATTGAGATTATTGAGTTGTCAAAAGTGATATTGACAAAGCACTTGGGCAAAAAAGAAATGAAAGTCTATCAACAGCATTTTGCTGCCTTCGAAACTATGCGGCAGGATTTAAAAATGAGATGGGCTGAGTATTTGGGACAATTGCATCAGTTTGAACAGCATTTTGATTTGTATGAAAAATATATTTTGGTAAACCCCGATTATCAAAACAGGCTTTATCACGATCTTGCCTGGTATATTCAACGCCGTTACCGCAAGTTTGAAATATCCTACAATTATCTGAAAAAGGTAATGGATGCAGGATCTGAAGATCCGGATATTAAATCTTCTTTTGTAGAATTAGTGTTGAATGAGCTTTTCGGTCAGGAAAAACACTTTGAAGAAATACCGCGCGTTATCTCCTGTGTACATGATCTGATAGCTGCATATCCCTATTATGCGGCAAATTATTACCATATTCTTGGCATTATTTACGATCTCTATGCTTTGGATAAAGACAAGGCAATGGAAAATTATTATAAAACCCTGGAGTTGGATCCCAATCACGATGGGGCAATGAACAATCTTTCCAATATTATTTATAAAGTGGAAGGTGATTATGATGAGGCACTGCGACTTGCAAAAGCAGCATTAAAAATAACCCCCAAAGATTACAATACCTTAGACACAATCGGCTGCATTTATTTTTATGGTTTTAAATACTATGAAGAGGCGATTGATGCTTTTAATAAAGTCTTAAAGTTGAAAAAAACACACCATTATTCCATTACGGGATTGGGAGAGGTGTACGAAGAAATGGGTGATCATGCAAAAGCTTTGGAATATTATTTAATGGGTTTGAAATACAGGCCAAAAAGTGAGTATAAACTGAATAAACTGGCCGATTTATATTTGAAAATGGGGGAGAAAGTTGAAGCAAAAAAAGTTTACGATAAAATATTGAAGTTATATCCCGAAAATCAAAATGCTACTGAAATGTTGAAAAAATTTGTGTGATTGTAATTTGTATTAATTCTTAGCAGTATTTTTTAACCAAAGCTGAATTCAAAATTTGCTCAATCCTAATTACCCGATTTGCATTCTGCTGAGTCTTGCTTTTTTTGCATTTACCGCAGCTTACTCTCCTAAACAGCGCTTTTTATTACGTAGTTTATTGGGCATACTCTGCTTGCCGGGAATTTTGATTTTGTTTTCTTATATACACCTATTCGACCATTTTCCGATTTTCTACATTCATCTTTATAGAGCTCTCTCGTCTTTGGGACGAGCTTGGTTCATCTTTAAACGCAGGTTAAAACCCGCTACTCCAGTGGTTTTGCTTCGGAAGACTAAAGTCTTTCCTTCGCCTCTTCAAAATGTCTTCTTTACTTTACAAGTTTTAAAAATCTTATTAAAAACTCAGAAATAACTTTGCGTACTTTGCGTAAATCTTTGCGCCTTTGCGGTTAATGTTATAAAAATCTTTTATCTTTTATCTTTTATCTTTTATCTTCCCTAATATTTATACCTTTCCTGCCACTGCCTTGCCAATTGCTGTTTAATTTTTTCTTCAGCGGAATTATCTCCGGGTTTGTAAAACACCTTTCCTGAAATAGCCTGAGGAAGAAATTCCTGATTGATAAAATTGCCGGGATAGTTATGGGAATATTTATAATCCTTGCCATAGCCCAGACTTTTGGCCAGAGCAGTAGGCGCATTGCGCAAATGCAATGGTACAGGCTGATTGCCCGTTTTTTTGACAAAATCGATAGCCTCATTGATGGCCATATAAGCTGAATTGCTTTTGGCGGAACAGGCCAGATAAATCACTGCCTGAGACAGAATGATTCTTGATTCCGGATATC
>JBIKQC010000201.1:0-7986 GCA_044349855.1 Saprospira sp. | reverse complement strand
AGATCTTGAGTTTTTAAAACACCCATCCAAATCCGGAGCTCCATTTCAATATGTTTTTGAATTAAAATACCTGAAACAGGCTGATGAAGATTTGCTCAAAAGCACCATGCAGGCTGCAAAAGCTCAGTTAAAAAACTATTTGGCAATTGATATAGAACTTCAAAAACTCAATAAATTGAAAGCTATTGCTGTTGTAGTTGTGAAAGATAAGGTTTACTGGGAGGAGGTATAAGAATTCTTTCACAGGGATTAAATCAATATCCTCGCTGCCAGCTTCATTTCCAGAAGACTTGCTACTAGTAATAAGAGATTTATCTCAAAAATATCAAAACCCGCTTTCCGAAAGGAGGCGGGTTTTTGTTTTTTATTTAGAAATAGGTAAACAGTTTATTGATTTTAGGATAGCCCCTAAACCAATTTATTCCGATAAGGTCCTCCCTCAGAAGTAGCAAAGAAATTGTCTAACAGCGAAAAGAAAAGGCTTTTATTCTCTTTCATATATTCGGCGGAAAGTTCTCTAATCTCCGCAGGCGCCTGACTGTAAGGGCCATCGCCGCATTCGCCGCAGAATTTATCTTTTTCCAAAAAGAGATTCAATATTTCTTCATTCACTTCCGGATGAAACTGAACTGCGAGAATATTATCGCCAACTGTATAAGCCTGATGCGAACTGATACCTGTACTTGCCCAAAGAGTTGCTCCCTCAGGAAGATCAAAAATATCTCCATGCCAATGAAAAAGATAAGGCAGCGGCGGAAAATCGGAGAAGATACCGGTATTCCGAACTTGAACCTCCCACCAGCCAATTTCTTTATGGTCATTTTTACGCACTTTGGCACCCAATACATCGGAGATGAGCTGTCCGCCCAAGCAAATACCAAAAACTTTTTTCCCGGCATCTATAAAAGCCTTTATCAGACTTTTACTTTCTTTCAGAAAGGGAAACTCCGCTTCCTGATAAATATTCATGGAACCGCCCAAGATAATCAAACCGTCTGGCCCATCAGGAACAGGCAGAAAATATCCGTCATTATAAAGTTCAATACCGGTCAGTTCAATATTTCTGCTATCTGCCCATGCTGTTAGTGAACCCTTAGGTACTGTCGCTTCGTGCTGCATATAATACAATTTCATATATTCGGAGTTTAGTTTGATTAGTCTTTACAAATATAGTATTATTCTCAAGAGCAAAAAATGAGATTTTTCAGTTTCCATCAATAAAAAGGCCGCTTCCCAAAAAGAGAAGCGGCCAAATATGCTAAATTTTAAATTGATTACTCAATTTCAAATTAGTTTACATCCCACCACAATTTGCTGTCCTGATTATCAGAACCGCCAAGTTTAGTTACACCTGCAGAATAACTGTCGGCATTGAGTGTCTGTTCATCGAGCGGGTAGCTCATACGGTTAGGAATACCTGAGCCGTCCAAAGTGCCGCCTGCAGGCAGTTGAAGAATTCCGAAATCAAGTCTTCTCCATTCAGACCAACCCTGAATACCCTGCATGTAAAGGGCAATCCATTTCTGACTGCCGATTACCTGTTTCCAGGTTTCACCATTGCCGATGAGCGTAGCATAGTCAACTTCAGCAGATGCGATATAGTCGCTGATGTCAGTTGCATCATAAGAACCGTCATTCCAATAATCCATAGATGCAGAGATTCCTGCATTGTAGTGATCGGCAGCAGAACCTGAAACAGACCAGCCGCGGGCAGCAGCTTCAGCCAACATGAATTCTACCTGAGCATAGTCAAGGTAAATTCCCGGCGCATCATTTGCTAAAACAGCTGCACCACGTTGAGAAACATCATCATTGGGTGTCAATGCAGCATCAGCCTCAGTAAGGCCATAAACTTCACCTACAAAATTACCACTGTTTAAAGCCGGTGCAAAGAAAACCCCGATACGCGGATCAGCCAGTGTATTCAGCTTATCAACCATGATATTGCTTGCAGCAAATTCATTGCGGGTAATGAAGTCTTCTGCCAATGGGTTGATATTTGGCAAAGCACCCAAGTAACGGAACAATGCATTGTCAGCATTTGAAGTAAAACCACCTGTTGAAGCTTCAACAAAAGCAGTCTGCGCCTCTGAAGCACGGTTTGTATCTGCCATACGAAGAGCTACACGCATTTTGAGGGAATTCGCAAATTTTTTCCATTTGCTCATATCTCCTTCATAAATAACATCACCCTGAACAGAGTTGTCCGATTCGTCAATAAGAGCAATTGCCTCATTCAGCATGGCCAAAAGGCCAACATATACCTCTTCCTGTGAATCGTAAGCCGGACTTGGGAATTCTGACCCGCGTAAAGCCTGTGAAAAAGGAATTGGTCCCCAACAGTCGGTCATGTTCTGGTACAACCAAGCCTGCAATACCTTAGCAATTGCAATCTGGTTTTCATTTTTACCGTAACCTGCATAATCTGCTTTAGTGGCACCTTCATTCAGACGAATAATTTCCTGTAGGTCTGCCAAAGAAACAGCATAAAAATCACGCCAGTAGCTGTTCGTAATCTCCAAACGGAACTGATAACGGGATTCGTTTGAATATTGATTGGAAGCCCAGTATTGAGACAACTGATTTCCGCTGCGTCCATTGAACCACTCGTCCCAGGTAAGATCCATCATGGTCTTTTGAGCATTGGTCAACAGATAAGAAGTTGAAGTTTTGGTTGAAGTATTTGGATCTTTATTGATCTCTTCAAATCGTTTGTTACAGGCGGTAAAACCGAGTGAAAGACTCAATCCTACTGTTGCAAACAAAACCGATTTCTTAATTGATATCATTTTCATAATTCACCGATTTTTGATGATTAAAATTTAACATTCAGATTGATACCTATTGATCTTTCAGTTGGCAATTGGCCACCTTCAAAACCTTGGATATTGCCTGAGCTGATTGCCGCTTCAGGATCAACATTTGGAATATTTTTGGAAAGAATAGCCAGGTTACGGCCTACTAAAGAAAGAGAAAGGTCTCTGAATGGAGATTTTTCGATCATTTTGTTAGGGAAAGTATAGGTAAGACGGGCTTCTCTAAATTTCAGATAGCTTGCATCATATACATCTACACGATTAATGTTGTAACCCTGATTCAAAAAGAAATGTGTCTGAGCGTCAATAACAGTTGTATTTGTGGAACCGTCTGTGGTATAATTTCCGTCAGCATCAAGAACATAGTCACCTGCACCGTCTTTGGCTACATTTACACCTTCGACAACGATACCCTGATCGCGGATATTATCAGTTGTTCCATTGATGGTTGTTTCCACAACTGTTTCCTGCAAAGTACCGGAGTATTTACCCCAGGCATTGCTCAGAGAGAAGAGGCTACCGCCTTTTTGGAAGTCCATCAATACAAAAAGAGAGAATCCTTTGTAGCTAAGACTGGTAGAAACACCGCCTGTAAAATCGGCCAAAACAGAACCGAGAGCTTTTACCTCACTTGTGAGATATACACCGTCTTCAACAATTTTGTTACCGTCGGCATCATAAACAAAGTCTGTACCCATAATGGTACCATACTTTTCACCAACTCTTGCTTCGAGTGCTACGCCAAACAGTGAAGTAAGGCGGATACTTTCAGTACCGGTGTACAATTCGAGAACTTTGTTGCTGTTCTTAGCAAAATTGAAGTTGATATCCCATTTGAAGTCTTTGGTTTTAACAAGTGCACCACGCAACATCACTTCAATACCCTGATTGGATACTTTACCTGCATTCAGCGCGCGGGAGGTATAACCTGTAGCACCTGACTGAGAAACATTAAAGATCTGGTCTCTTGTAACATTGTTGTAATAAGTAAAGTCAACACCAATTCGGTCTTTCAGGAAGCGAAGATCCATACCAACCTCAAAACTTCTTGTAATTTCAGGACGGAGATTAGCGTTAAGCAATGCATTTGGCACTGTAGAACGGCCGGAGAAACCAAAGTTTGCGTTGGTAGAATAAGTGGTATTCAACTGGTAAGGAGAGGTTCCTTTACCAACTATCGCAAAACCTCCACGAATTTTTCCAAAAGAAAGAATATCGTTTTCTGGAATTAGTTCTGTGAATACAAAGCTTAAGTTGGCAGAATAATAATCATACACATTTTTACCAATTGGTAAAGTGGAGTTAAAATCGGTACGATTGGTCAAATCAAGATAGAGATAATCTTTATAACCGATTGTAGCCTGTTGGAAAATAGAAAACACTTCAAATAATGAAGTAAAGTCATCTACTGCCAATTGAGAAGCAGAATTGCTCAAATTATATAGTCCGGGTGTATTCAGACCACCTTGAGTAGCAGCATAGTTGCGGTTGTAAATATTGCGGCGGAAGTTGACACCGGCCAAAGCAGTTACAGAGAAATCTTTACCAAAACGTTTGTTGAAATTCAACATCGCATCGTAGTTGCTCTCTCTTACAAAACGGACATCTTCACTGTATTTAGGAAGATTAACGCCGCCTACAGCGACCCATTCTTCACGTCTGTCAGTATAGAAGTCAGTCATAGCGCGACCCGTCAAAGAAAACATATCATTGAATTTGTAGGTAAGTCCAAGGTTTCCAAACATACGGTCACGACGGTCTTTTTGTCCGTTTTCGAAACGATCCCAGTAAGGATTGTTCCAATAGAGAGGAGAACCATCGGTTTCGCTGTTGCGATTCCAAGTTCTTTGTGTTCCGTCTGGATTGATATAATCACGTAGTTCATCCATATTCAACTGACGCTGAAACCACTGATTGAACATAGACATTACAGATTCTCCATAACCGGTCATTGGGCGACCAAGTGCAGATGATGAAACAAAATTGGCAGCAGCATTTACAGAGAGTTTATCACTCAGGTTCATACTCCCGTTGAAAGAAACATTATCTCTGGAGAGTTTAGAGTTTTCCTGAGTACCTTTCTGTTGGGTATTTGTATAGCTCATACGGAAAGAACCTTTGCTATTGGCACCGCCCAAGGAAACGCTATTGGTAGCGGTAATTCCGGTACGGAAAAAGTCCTTCACGTTATTGGGGTTTGCCTCAAAAGGAGCAAGTTTATTGTAATGCTCAGTATCCCATTGATCATAAGAGTTCCAATGTCTGACCATCTGACCTTCGAGGGCAGGGCCCCAGCTGCCGTCATAATCAAACTGAACAGTCTCTTGAGTACTGTCGAGCTGACTTGGCAGGAAAAAAGGACCTGCACCGCCACCATACATATTTTGGTAAGTAGGGAAAATATAGGCCTGATTGAACTGTAGTGATGAGTTTATTGTAACTCCAATCGGTGCATTTTTGGCGCTCATCGATTTACCTTTTTTAGTGGTAATGAGGATAACACCGTTTGCAGCACGTTCTCCGTAGAGTGCAGCAGCAGTAGGGCCTTTCAGCACGTTTATGCTTTCGATGTCATCAGGATTGAGATCCTGAATGGCATTACCGTAGTCATATCCTCCGCCACCACGAGCCTGATCGGTTGTGGTAAAATTGGAATTATCAACCGGAACACCGTCTACAACGAAAAGCGGCTGATTGTTTCCTGTCAGTGAATTTGCACCACGAATAGTAATACGTGATGAACCGCCAAGATTGGAAGAACCGGTGATCTGTACACCTGCAATTTTACCCTGCAGCGAGTTCACGAGGTTTACTTCACGGGCCTTATCAAGCTGATCGCCCGATACTTCCTGAGTTGCATAACCCAATGATTTTTCTTCGCGGGAGATACCGAGCGCAGTCACAACTACTTCGCTTGCATCAACACCTTCTATCATGACAACGTCAATAACAGATTGTCCCTCGATGTCCATTTCCTGTGAGGAGTAACCGACATAACTGAATTGAAGGGTTTTAAAACCTTCAGGTACTTCCAATTCATAGGAACCTTCCATGTCTGTGGTTGCACCTATAACAGGCAAAGCTCCTTTTACAATAATATTGGCCCCGATAAGCGGATCTCCTGCCTCAGATGTTACCTTGCCCGTAATCTTTGTCTGGGCAAAAACGGTACTCACTGTGAACAGAAGTGCCAAAGCAATTAAATTAAGGTACTTCATAGTGAAAAAAATTTTTGTTAAAAAATGACTAGTTAGTCCGTAAATGTAAGATTATAAAAGATACTGCAGTAGTTTTATTTAACAATTTTTTAATATCTGATCTTAAAGCTATCTCTTGCCTAACAGTTACTTTTTTATTCTATACCCCTTATAATCCAATTCCAATCAATACATTTCATAAACTATAATTATTATAAAAGTCTAATTAACATTTATTTTTATCACGTTTTATTAATAAAAACTTAACAAAATAGGTTAAAGCAGAGGTTCGGATACTAAGATTATATAAAGAAAGCGCAACTCTCTCATTCGAAAGAATTGCGCTTAAAATATAAATTGATCAGTATAATTATCCGTTCAGTTTTCTGAAATAGTCAACCGTCATTTCAAGACCTAACCAAAAATCGAATTTTGGATCATAACCCAAAAGAAGCTCAGCCTTTGATATATCGGCCTGAGAGTCGCGGATATCACCTTCGCGTGCTTCGCGCATGATCGGTTTTTTATCAATACCTACTGCCTTTCTGATACCTTCGAACAGTTGCAGCAGATCGTAGCGGCCGCCACAGCCGACATTATAAACCTGATTCAGTGCATCCGGATTTTGAGTAAACATGGCTTTAACGTTGATTTGTACTACATTTTCCACAAAGGTAAAGTCGCGGGTCTGTCCGCCGTCGCCATTGATATAAACAGGTTTATTGTTCAGACAGGCATCGATAAAAAGCGGAATAACTGCCGCATAAGCACCTTCCGGACTCTGACGGGGGCCAAAAACATTGAAATAGCGAAAGCCTATAAACTCCATTCCGTAAAGGGTTCCGAAATTATGGGCAAAAAGCTCATTGCTGTATTTGGTAATGGCATATGGCGAAAGCGCTGTACCGATGCGTTCTTCGCGCTTTGGCAGATTGGGTTCATCTCCGTAAACAGAGGAGGAAGAAGCATAAACAAAGCGTTTGATGCCGTTGGTATTGGCAGCATGTACCATGTTTACAAATCCGGTAATATTGTGCAGGGTAGTCAGGTGCGGTTCTTTTACCGAACGGGGTACAGAGCCCAGTGCAGCCTGATGACAGACAATATCCATCCCTTCGCAGGCACGCATACAATCCTCTATTTTACTGATATCGCCTTCAATGAATTCGAAAGCGGGCTGCGACATAAAATCCACAAGATTTTCACGGAAACCCGTAAGGAGATTATCCAAAACCCTTACTTTTTTAGCGCCGAATTTCAGAAGATATTCTGCAATATTGGAACCAATAAATCCGGCAGCGCCGGTGATAAGAATAGATTTATTGCTGAGGTCTGTAGGACCGTGATAGGATTCGTTATACATAATTTTTTGACCCGGATTTATCCGATTAAGATTTTCTCTATAAGAGAATTGCGGCAGAATGGGTACAAAGGTAGGAACATTATCAAAATTTTCAAAAGGATTTAGCTGTAGGGATAGCTGAGAATGAATATTAGACATGCGTTTATGGAGAATGTCACAATTTTTAGATATAAGTAACCAATCACAAATAATAACAACTTTGAATGAAGTCTTTTTCATACTGACATCGTTAGAAAGCCTCTCTGAAGGCACCACTTCAGCCTTGTCAGCCTAAAAAAATCCTTTCATTGAAAACACATCATTATTTATGATTGGTTACTTATTTGTTTTAACGTGAATAATCTGATCGGCCTGGCCGATTCATATCAGCATTTAAAATTTCTACACTGTATATTGCTTTAACTTTTCCACAGAAATAGGCCCAAACTAAAACCCATGAAAAAAAGTTTAGTATTTTTGGCTACCCTCCTCTTATTTTCCTGTAATGCTATTGAGAAAAAAGAGTCAACTGCAAAGGAAGAAGTCATTATAAAAGCATCCGATTGGAAAGCTTATAAGGCCAAACATTTGGCTTTAAGGGAAAGTTTGGGTGCGCATGCAGCAAAAAAAT
>JBIKQC010000200.1:0-7988 GCA_044349855.1 Saprospira sp. | reverse complement strand
ATTGAGCAGGATGTGTTTGGCGCCTTTGATATCGCTGTCCTCGAGCAGCGGAGACTGCAGGGCAGCTTCCACAGCACGGCGGGCACGGTCATCACCTTCAATAGAAGCTGTTCCCATGACGGCAACTCCGGAGTCACGCATAACTGTGTTGACATCCTCGAAGTCAACGTTTACATAACCGGGAACGGTGATAATTTCAGCGATGCCTTTGGCAGCTGTCGTCAGAATTTCATCGGCTTGCGAGAAAGCATTGGTTATTGTCAGGTTTCCAAAAATTTTGCGGAGCTTGTCGTTGGAAATTACGATAAGGGTATCTACATTTTTTTTCAGTTCGGCCAACCCTTCCATTGCCTGCTGTGAACGGCGGCGACCTTCAAATGTGAAGGGCATCGTGACGATTGCAACAGTCAGAATGTCCATTTCGCGAGCTGCTTTGGCAATAACAGGAGCAGCACCGGTACCGGTACCACCGCCCATACCGGCAGTGACGAACAACATTTTTGTATTGTCGGCAAAGAACTCCCTTACCTCGTCCAAAGACTCGAGGCAACACTCGCGGCCGACATTGGGTTTGGATCCAGCACCACGACCTTCGGTCAGACTCATGCCCAACTGAATTTTAGTAGGCACAGGACTTTGGGCCATAGCCTGATTATCAGTATTGCAGATGGCAAAATCGACACCAACAATACCTTGTTTGTACATGTAGGAGACTGCATTGCTTCCTCCGCCGCCCACGCCAATCACTTTGATGATGGACGATTCATTTTCAGGTATATTAAACAACATATAAGACCAGATTGAAATGTCTAAAGATAGGAATTGAAATCAGTTGAGAAACAAATACAGATAAAATCAGTATTAGTTATACTACTTCATTCCGCTAAAATAACATTAATTCGGAATTTATCAATCCTTTGCACCTAAATGTTTAAGGGGCAGGGCAAAAAACTCTATATACAGCAATTCGGTAAAGATTAAAGGTCACCATCCGGTTCTGCTTCAAACCATTGTCTGGTTTTTTGGAACAGGTTGTCATACCAGCGTGTTTTTTTGGCAGCAGCTTCTTTACGTGCAGGTGAAGTTGTCTGTGTGTTGTTGGTGTTATTGTTGTAGGCATTGCTACTGTACTCGCGTACGCGACCGGCTTCAATATCTTCAATACCTTTAAGCACCAGACCTATAGAGGTAGAGAACACAGGGCTCACCACTTCTTTGTCATAACCATGCGCCAAGTGCTCGACAGGCATTCCCAAACGGGCATTCATACCTGTATGGTATTCTACAAGTTGCGTCAAATTTCGCAACAGTGCACCACCACCTGTAAGTACAATACCTCCGCTTAGTTTGCGTTCAAAACCTGAACGGCGGATTTCCCAATAAATATGGTCCAAAATCTCTTCCATACGCGCCTGAATGATATGTGCCAGATTGCGTTCAGAGATTTCTTTATGCGGACGACCTTTCAAACCGGGTATAGTAACGATTCTATTCTCTTTGAGTTCGGTAACCAAAGCAGATCCGAATTTTATTTTCAACTTTTCTGCCTGATTGCCCATAACACGGCATCCTTCCTTGATATCTTTGGTAATAACATTACCGCCAAATGGAATAACTGCTGTGTGACGGATAATACCGTCGTGGAAGATGGCCAAATCTGTTGTGCCACCTCCAATATCAACCAGTGCAATACCTGCTTCCATCTCCTCTTTGCTCAGTACTGCTGTAGCAGAAGCAATGGGTTCGAGAGTCAGATTGGCCATTTCAAGACCCGCCTTTTCTACACATTTCTGCAGATTTTTGATGGCCGTGATCTGTCCGGTGATAATATGAAAATTGGCTTCAAGACGTACGCCTGACATGCCGATCGGATCCAGTATGCCCTGTTCGTTATCGACTATGTATTCCTGTGGAATCACGTGAATGATTTTATCGCCAGGGGGCAATACCAATTTGTACATATCGGCAATCAGATTGCCGATATCTTCATGTGCAATTTCATCGTGAATGCTGTTTCGGGTATAGATACCGCGATGCTGCAGACTCTTGATATGCTGTCCGGCAATACCTACATTTACTACACCGATTTCCAAACCGGAACGGCGTTCAGCATCAGCGATAGCGTCAGAAATTGCCTTCACTGTTTTTTCGATGTTGGAAACTACGCCTCTGAGTACACCGACAGATTCTACTTTGCCGATACCCAAAATCTCAAGCTTTCCATGTGCGTTTTTGCGGCCAGCCATAGCCACAATTTTTGTAGTGCCAATGTCGAGGGCAACTACGATTTCGTTATTCATCTCCATCCTTTAAAAGTTTTAGTGTAAGGGACAGTATAACCGTCCTATAAAAAAGTCCAAGTGTGTTTTAATCTAGATCCTTTACGGATAATAATGTTATTACTTATCTTCAGTTTCTTCTTCAATTCGTTTTTTCGCTACTACCTGTTTATCAAAGGCTAAACTGATAGTTCTGTATTTTTCCCATCCTTCGTGCGGAAGGCCTTTTTCATAAAAGACCTGCAGCCTGTGCAGTTTATCGTCTATATTCTCATTCGGCTGACCGAAATAAATTTTATGATTTCCAAGTTTGGGTACCAGAATTGCCTCTCCGGTATGGTCTATATGTATCTGTTCAATCTGAACTTTCAAAAATGGATTGGCCAATATTTTCTTTGCCAATTGATAAATCTGATTCAAACGATTTTCCGGAATATCCAGATAAGCTTCATTGAAAATGCCGATATCTCCTGTGGCAACCAGCGTTCTTGAGGTGTATTTGGTAGAATGCGGGATCTTCTTTCCGTTCTCGTCCAAATAATAAGTCTCATCCTCCACATCCATTACCCTCAAAATTGGTTCCCGCTGCCTGACTGTGATATTTACATTGTTTAGCGCATCTATATAAACATCAGCATCTTTTATAAACATATCCTGTTCCAAAGCTAGCTCTGTAGCCTGCGGATTTATTTTCTCAATTGTCTGTCCTTCAACATAGTGTCCAAAACTATTAAAGAGTATATTTTTAACATCATCTTCATTTACAAATCGGTTTCCATTCTTGTCTTTTACAATCTCTATATTTAATTCCTTCACCAAACTTTTACGTCGGTACTGAATTCCCCCCAAAACTATTAACAGCAGCACAAGACCAACCACAACCCATATGAGCCGCTTAATGATCCATCGCATTCGTTTTGGGTGTATTTTCATTTAAAATCTGTGTTGTTTGTTGAAAGTTGTTCGTTCTTCGATGTTTACTGCTGACGATCTAAAATTTAACCGCAAAGGCGCAGAGAACCACGCAAAGTGCGCTAAGTTTTTTTAGATTATTAGTTTTTTTAAGTTATTAAGATTAGTCAAGTAAATAAGAAATTGTTCCCTGTTCTCTGGCTCCAATTCCCTGGTTCCTTTTCAGACTTCTGAGAACCGAAGCTATGCCGAGCTCCGTGAAACGAATCTGCCTTCTGAACCGAGGCTATGCCGAGCTCCACGAAGTGACAATCTGACAGTGAAACCAATTAATTTCAATTAAAAAAATTTACTGCACAACAATCTGTTTTCCTTTATAATTCCCGAATACTAAATATTTGGGCATTTATTGTCAAAAAACAGGTGATCTTCAATAAAAATTGTTAAAAAAGTACAAAAATAATATTAGTTTTTTATTTGCAAAATGCTGAAATTTATATTTCTAGACTAAAAAAAATGACTTTAATCAACTTGCCGGAAAAAGTTCAGCAGCTATATCCTTAGTCATTGCTCCGATATCTCCGGCGCCCAAAGTCAATAAAACTTCTAATTTCAATTCTTTCAATCTATCAATCAATTCGTTTTTAGACAGCATGATTTTGTTGCTGTTTTTCATTTTATCGAAAATAATTTTTGAAGTTACACCTTCAATGGGCAGTTCTCTTGCCGGATAAATATCCAAAAGAAAAACCTCATCCAACTCATCGAGTGCCTCAGCAAATCCATCGACAAAATCGCGGGTGCGTGAGTACAGATGCGGCTGAAAAACGCCTGTAATTTTACGCTCCGGATAAAGGCTGCGCGCTGCTCTGATTGCTGCTTTCAACTCTTCCGGATGATGCGCATAATCGTCTATAAAAACGGTCTTTGGCCCTGTATAAACCCATTCAAAACGTCGCCATATGCCTCTGAAAGTGCGCAGCGCCTGTCTTATTTTATGTTCATCGCAGCCCAAAATTCTCGCTACTGCTATCGCCGCTGTTGCATTTTCAACATTGTGACGGCCTGGCAGCGTAAAGGTAAGGTCATCAAAAACAGTCCCATCAGCATCCTTCCAGTCAAAAACAAAGTTTGGCGCCTGTGAACGGATATGAATGCTTGAATAATTAGCCTCTTTTACAGTACCGTAGGTATTTGTTTTAGCGTCCAATGTTTTTATGTCTACATTTTCTTCCAAGCCTTTGCGAAGCAGCAGATTTTCGCGAACCTGTCCCATAAATTTAACATAGGTTGCTTTCATCTCCTCATGATTTCCGTAGATATCGAGGTGGTCGGCATCCATAGAAGTCACAATCGCAATATGCGGATTGAGCTGCAGGAAAGAACGGTCGAATTCATCTGCTTCCATCACCACCCATTCCGATGTTCCATTGACAAAATTAGAATCGAAATTGAGGGCAATACCGCCCAAAAATGCCGTACAGTCGATTCCACAGGTACGAAGTATATAAGTCAGAATGGAACTGGTAGTGGTTTTTCCATGGGTTCCTGCCACAGCAATTGTCTTGCGGTTTCTGGAAATCAGGCCAAGCACTTCGGCTCTTTTCATGATAGCAAATCCATTTTCACGGAAATATATCAGTTCGGCATGCTCTTTTGGAATGGCCGGCGTATAGATTACCAAGTCAACAGCCTCCGGAATTATTCCTACCTCCTCATGATAGTGGATATGCATCCCCTCCTGTTCCAATTCAATGGTCAGGTTGGTTCTTACTCTATCATAACCCCAAATTTCCATACCCAATCCGTTGAAATAGCGGGCTAGGGCGCTCATGCCAATGCCACCTATACCGACGAAGTAGATTTTTTTGAGTGTTGAGAAATCCATAATTATTATGTTAGTAAAATTGTCTCATTATTAATATTTGTATCTGGTATTTGGTATTTGGTATTTTGTAATCTGGTATTTGGCTACAATCTCCCTGGCTACTCTGGTGACTGGCTACTAGCCCCTCGTTACTAGCCCCTAGCTACTATTCCCCGGTTCCTATTTTTATACATTCTTTCGCAATTCTTTCTGCCGCATCGGGCAAAGCCAATTTTTTAATTTGCTGTTCCAATTTCACTCTTAGTACTTCATCATACAAAAGGTTCAGCGCTGTATTTACCAATTTTTCCTTTGCTTCAACATCCTTTACCAAGATAGCGGCCTCTTTGTTGACCAATGACATCGCATTTGCTGTTTGATGATCTTCGGCTACATTGGGCGAAGGCACCAGAATTGTTGCTTTTCCTGTTACACAGAGTTCGGAGATGGTAAGAGCTCCGGCTCTGGCAATCACTGCATCGGCAGCGGCGTAGGCCAAATCCATACGGTCTATAAAGGACATCACTTTCACATTGTCAAATCCTGAAGCTTTTGGTGCATAAGTTTCATAATACACTTTTCCGACCTGCCAGAGTACTTGTATATTGGCATCTTTCAGTGACTGAAGTCCTGCAGCGATGCTTTCGTTAAGTATTTTGGCACCCAAACTTCCTCCGGTAATCAGGAGAACTTTTTTATCTGGTGACAGTCCGTAATGTGCAAGTCCTTCTGCTTTTTTTGTACTGATATCCAAAATATCCTGACGAACCGGATTTCCGGTCAAAATCATTTTATCTTTAGGAAAGAAGCGCTCCATATTATCATAAGCCACACAAATCTTTTTTGCCGATTTTGCCAACATCTGATTGGTTTTTCCGGCAAAGGAATTCTGCTCATGAATGAGGATTGGAATTTTTCTCCAACCTGCCACTTTCAATGCTACTCCGCTTGCATAACCGCCTACTCCAATAACTGTATCCGGTTTAAATTTGGAAATGATACCCCAAACTTTGAACATGGAAAAAAGGATTTTGAAGGGCAGACTTAAATTTTTCCAAAGCTGCTTCCGCTGAAATCCGCTGATCCACAATCCTTCAATTTTATAACCTGCCTGCGGCACTTTCTCCATTTCCATTCTGCCCTCAGCACCAATAAAGAGGAATTCAGCTTCGGGCATCTGTTTTTTGATGGCCTCTGCTATGGCGATAGCGGGATATATATGTCCGCCTGTACCTCCTCCGCTGATGATGAATTTCATATTTTAAGATAGATAGATTGTTAGAAGTCAGATTTTCAGATTGTACTAAGTATTAAGTAGAGAGTATATGGTACTTGTGATAAAATTAATTTATAATAGATAATCAGATTACATTTTCAAATTCGCTGCGCAGAGCTCACTCCGTTCGGTTGTTAAATCCTCAAATAAAATATTCGCACAACTTGTCACGGCCCAAGACGAGATCACGATTTTCAAATTTTAATTCCGAGAATCGGGACAAATTTCAAATTAATCAGCTTCTTCCGTTTTCGGTTTATTTTCCTTTCTGCCGTCACCTTCTTTTGCTCCGATTGCTTTTTCTTCTTTATCAGCTGAATTTTCAATATATCTGCTCACACTTAAGATAATTCCCAAAGAAAATCCTGTAAACATCAATGAGGTTCCTCCAAGACTGACAAATGGTAACGTAAGTCCGGTAACCGGCATAAGATTTACATTTACGGCCATGTGTGTAAAAGCTTGTATTGTAATACTGAGTGTTAACCCCATTGCCAACATTGCACCAAAAGCCTTCGGCGTTTTATTTATCATACGAATTGTCCTTATAACCAAAAGCATATAGAGCATTAGTACAATAACACCGCCCAACATTCCATATTCTTCAATAATAATACAATAGATATAGTCAGAATAAGCGTGCGGCAAAAAGTGCGATTGTACACCATTACCCGGACCCAATCCAAAAAATCCTCCACGGGCTACCGCCATTTTTGCTTGTATCGTCTGAAACGAATCTTCTGCATCACCACCCGTTATAAAGGTTCTTAAACGGCTTATCCATGTATCAACCCTGATCTCAGGTAAAAATTCAGACATTATTATTAACAAAGCAAAAAGTCCCAATCCAAGCATGAAGAGCGAAAAAACATTACGCAATTCTACTTTACCAACAAACATCTGCAACACACAGGTTAGGAACAGAACCAAGGCATTGGATAAGTCATAAGGCGCTATAAGTACAACAGTGATTAGAACCGGGGCTAACAATTCCCATTGGGAAACCACTCTGTTCTGCATCAGTGCGATGGTACGGGAAACATATAATATCAGTGCAAGTTTGGCAAAATCTGATGTTTGAAAGGTAATCCCAATAAAAGGCAGCCTTATCCAACGTGAAGCACCATTAATATTCAAACCAAAAAACATGGTATAAATCATCATGGGAATGGCAATCGCTATCAGAATTTTAGATAGCTGAGCGTACTTCATATAATTTACCAAATGCGCTACATACATGATCAAAAATGACCCAATCATCAAAACTACATGCCTAACAAGATAAGATTCAGTACCTGTATTGTGCCTTGAAGCAAGAATTTCTGTAGAACTGTAAACCGTCAGAATAGAGAATATGCCTAACAGGGCCACCAGCAACCAGATGACCTTGTCGCCCTGAAGCAGTGTTGAAACTCTATTTCTAATAAAATCGGTTCTTATATTCATGGAAACTTAAAATCTGTAAATCTAAATTTGAAAAGTATTTATTTTTTATTTTAGCTATTTCAACTCCTATTATCACTTACCGAGTATTTCTTTAAAAACATTACCCCTATGCTGATAGTTATTGAAGAGATCGAAACTGGCGCAGGCGGGTGAGAGGAGTACTACATCTCCCGGTTCTGCGTATAGACTTGCCTGCTTCAGAGCCTCC
>JBIKQC010000199.1:0-7997 GCA_044349855.1 Saprospira sp. | reverse complement strand
AAAACGGCAAAAAATACGGCAGACTTTATAATTGGTATGCTGTTTCCGATAGCAGAGGACTGGCTCCCGATGGATGGCACATACCGGATGTATCAGAATGGGGTCGCCTTTCAGAATTTGCTGGACAAAGAGCAGGCATTATGTTGAAAAGCAGAAAAGGATGGTACTGGGAAAAGAAAAATCCTACCTTTAAAATGATTTGCAGAGAAATGCGCGGTGAAGACAAATATGGTTTCAGTGCCTTGGGCGGGGGAATGATTGATCATGAAGGTATTTATTCAGCAAAAAGTCAGTTTGGTTATTGGTGGACTTCAGATCAGGGTTATCTGCCAAACAGCATCGATTTCAAAATGGGTACTGAAAAAGAGACAGAAGAAAAGCAGAAATCAGTTTCTGAAGAGCAAACTGTAAGTGCTTTTTATATGGAATTTTTTTCCGGTTTTCTCGATAGAAATAATAGCCCAAAAGAATGCGGTTATTCTGTACGCTGTGTAAAAAACTGATAGAACTAGCAGCTGAAGCTTAAAAAATCGTCCTATCTAAAAATTCTAAAACGAAATTAGTTTCTATATATAAAAGATACCCTGCCGCTTTTGACAGCAACAGGGTTTTTTTATAATAATCGATGATTATTCTCCTTTCTCTACATTTAGGCGCAGCACTTTTTCCAACTGTGTTCCCTGAAGCAGATTGGCAAAGACTTCGACAATACTTTTGCCCCCGATAATTGAGAGCGGTGCCATTGTCTCTGCCATTTTCTCAGCAAGAGCTTTATCGCCAAAGGCCTGAAGTGCTGCAATAAGGTCGGGACTGATGGCTTCGGCTTTGCTCACAACGGCATCCACCTGTGCTTGCAGTTCGCGCAGACGCTGTTCCATCAATCTTTCGGAAATAATTAGCTGCAATTCCTGAGTTTCCTTATCTTTTGCCAATTTCAAACGGTTAATTTCCAGCTGACGGCTCTGTTCATCGAACAAAGCAGCGAGTTCTTCCTGCTGTATCTTCAGTTCCGCTTCGAGTTTTGAAAGATTCAATTCCAATTGTTTGGCATTTTCCTCTTTTTCAAGATCGAGTCCGTACTTTTTAGTTAAAGAACGGGTTCCGGAAATATCTCTGGAGATCTGTTCAGATTTAACAGTATAAGTCAACTCTCTTTCTTTACTGGAAAGATCCAAATTTTTGCGAATTTCTTCGTGTTTGGCTTCAAAAAGCAGTTCTTGAATTTCTTCATCCTGAATTTCAATATCCAAAACCTCTACTTCGTAGACATGCATGCCATTTTCAGGAAATAACCAACCCGGACGGCTTTTTTCTTCCTCTTTTTTCGGACCCAGAATAATATCGCGCATTATACTGATTCCATTGGCATAAAAATCAGAAACATTGAACTGTTTCAGGGCATTGCGCACTACAGAGCGCAGGTGATCAGTAAGGAATTTGACATAATTCTCAACATTGAACCATTTTTCGGGTTCGCCGGTAAAATTGACACGGTATGACATTCTGATATCAACATTGCAAAAATCTTTGGTTTCTGCTCGTACCACATCGGAAACTTTATTGTTCAGAGAACGCAGATAAACGGTATTCAGCAGTTTATCATCATTCTTTGGAGTACCGGTAGATAATTCTATCGGCTGCAGAACTTCGTCGTATTGTAAAAGATGTGTTGCAGGACCTACCACAACTTTTCGTTCACCTGTTTTACTGGTTACAAGGATGGCGTAACCGGTCCAAACATCAATAGTTACGGCACCTTCGTATTTATTATTTAAAGTGATGGTACGTGGCTTACTGAAAGAAGTTTTTCTGGAAAAAGAATTTCCGACAATGCCTTCAAATACTTTTTCTTCAGCATCTTCTTTCAGCAGATTGACGTCGAGCAGTGCCTGACTTGGCTGTGCCATGCCGGAAAGTTTCATATCCTCCCCTTTCTGACTCATTATTTCCTGCTGAATGTCCGACAGTTCCTGCAGCTTCAGGTTGTATTGCACTGCTTCTTCATTGCCCGGGAACCAAAGTCTGGTTTGTTTTGGACTGAGAATACGGCGCACAATTACTTCTTCGCGAGGATCGGGCAAAAACATGCAGGGTCCCTGTTTCAATGCTATTTTACCGGTATTGCGGTTCAAATAATAACGGCCTTCACCGGGAGGAATTGCAACAGCATAATAAATATCCTGATCGCCGTATTTTATCATGGCATGTTCCGGACGCGGAAAATAAATCATCTGTTCCTTACCGGTTATAAACAACTCATCACCAACCTTATATTGTTTTTCATTTTCTTCATAAGGGGCAATTATTTTGACATAAATACCGCTATTTTCATTCAACTCAATCGCTTTAAACTTTCTGCTGCCGTTCTTTTCTACAAACCGTTCGGTTGGACTTGGGAAAACCACTGCAGGACCCTGAATATAGCGTTTATTTCCACTCTCATCGAGCAAAATACAGTATTCGAGACGTTCCAAAGTGACAGCTTTACGGACAAATTCGCCGCTTTTTTCATCTTTTACAACTTCAACACCTGTTGGCGGAATATAAAAAGACACATCTGTACCTTTAATGATGAGCAACTGCCCCATAGTGAGTTTTGTTGCATCAATTGTGTCAATGTCAAGATTGCCGTTGTCATCCAATCCTTCCGAATTGGTCAGTTGCGGAGTAATTACTGCATTGCCCCAGTTTTCTCTTGCCTGACGTTCTTCGTAAACACGAACCATCAGATATTCATTGGAACGAAGGAAATGTCCTTCAATTACCTCTGCCATCTGACCCGGCCAGAGTGCAAAGAATGCAGGACCCGGAATATTTACTTTGCGCCCGATATTCAGCGTTACCAACTGATTGGAAGTACCAATTTGAGGTGGTTTTGCATCTACAGCCGGATTTTTTAGGATAATGTACCAACCTTCGGGACAGGCTGTGAAAGTCTGTATGGATTTATCCAATTCACAGATCTCAAAAATTTTGGTTTTCTTGTTAAAATACACCGGTTTATCGGTGTTTGCCATACTCGTTTTGTAGGGGCCTACATAGGCAATAATATTGCCCTTGGTCTGGTCTGAAATAAAAGCAAACTCATTGGGTGCCAATACGAGATCGCGTTCTCTGTTTTCTGCCATGTTTTGAGGAAAGGATTTATAGATGAGATAATTTTGTATTCAGCTGCAAACTGACAAATAACTGTTGTATGTACTACGATTTAGCTATTTAACTTAGTTTGTTTTATAAACTAAGCTTTGTTTGATTACTAAACTAAGCTATCCCTTTCAAAGTTCCACAAACTATAAATTTTTCTCAATATTCAAAGTCTGACAATCTAAACAATTGATTTTAAATAAAATTAAAAATGTTGCTGATAAAACTCCATAATTCTGGGGTCTACCATTATATCTCTCGACTGCAGCTGATTCAGCAGTACAATGCCCTCAAATGTTCTGCATCGGCTGAGTGCCACGTAGGTCTGTCCGGTTTCAAATGCGCCGCCTTTCATGTCAATTATTACCCGATCGAAAGTTTTTCCCTGACTTTTGTGAATGGTCATGGCCCAAGCCAGTTTCAGCGGAAATTGTTTGTAAGTGCCAATTACTTTGGCATCGAGGGTCCCCTCTCCCAGTTGATATTTTATCACCTCCCATTCAAATCGATCTACAACAACTGTCTGCAGAATACCTTCAGGTGATAAAAGCTGTACCTTTATTTCTTCATTATCCAAATAGGTAATTTTACCGATTGTTCCGTTGGCAAAGCGTCTTTGAGGATCATTTTTCAGAAACATTACCTGCGCGCCCAATTTGAGCCGCAGGGGTGATTCTACCGGTTCCACCGTTATTTCTCCTGTAATTTGAGGCAGATAGGTATATTCATCCACGTTCAGTGCCGTCAGTCTGTTTTTATTAATTTCATTAACTGTAGCATTTCTTGCAGAAAGAATAATGTAAAAGTCTGAATTAGTAGGAAAATCTGGTATAACACGTTCGTTCAGTTCCATAAATTCATCATAATCCATAGAACCTGTTCTAACAGCATCCAAAAGTCTTATAAAATATGGGTCTGCCTGACGGTAAACCTCGCGCAGTTCTATCATTGTGATAGGAAAATCTTCAAAAACTTTGGCAGAAAAAAAATAGGGACTTTCATAAGTCTGCTGAATCATATACTGCTCTTCGGGCGTTGCAACGACCGGCGGAAGCTGAAAAAGGTCACCAAAGAAAATGACTCTTGCACCGCCAAAAGCTTTGTATTTGTCACGGCCGTTCACTCGCATAAAAAAGTCGATAGTATCGAGCATATCAGCCCTAACCATCGAAATTTCATCTATGATAATTACATCGACAGCCTTATAAATTTTATGGTTATTCCTTAATTTTATTTCCTGTTTGGAAACTGGTCTTGGCGGCAGTCCAAAAAAGGAGTGAATTGTCTGACCGCCAATATTTAACGCAGCAATTCCGGTTGGTGCCAACACCACTGTTTTCAGCTTACTGTGCTCAACGAAATATTTCAAAAGGGTCGATTTCCCTGTTCCGGCTTTTCCTGTAATAAAAAGACAGTCCTCGCCCTTCTCCATTTCTTCGAGCGTGGCTTTAAAATCGGGGCTGAGATCAATATTCTCCATGCTTAAGTTGTTTATTCCGTAAAATTAACAAAAAAAACGGGCTATTTTTTAATTTATGTTCTCCTATACTTGCATTTAATCTTTCTAACATATAAATTTGAATTTTTAAGGTCTATATTTGCTTTAGCTGACTTTTTGTCAGATTAATTTATTGGCATTATATTGTTATAATCAAAGTTTTGCATCCTTCACCAAAGTAGAGTCTGACTCTTCTTCAAATTTCAGATATTTCCATGTTGAACAAAAACGAATTCAAAAAATATGCTGTCAAGCACTTGGGAATGAGCAGCATGCACCTTGAGCATTATGCTGAAGCCTCAACCCGCAATTTCATGCCCAATATACCTCAGATTGGCAATTTCACGCCTTATGTTATTGAGGAGCGTCAATTAAACGTAGCTTCAATGGACGTTTTTTCCCGTCTGATGATGGACCGCATCATCTTTATGGGTGTGGGTATCAATGACTATGTGGCCAATGTTGTTCAGGCGCAGTTGTTATTCCTCGAATCTGTTGATCCAAAACGCGATGTTCAGATTTTTATCAATAGCCCGGGCGGTTCTGTAATCGCCGGTATGGGTATTTATGATACCATGCAGTACATCAGTCCGGATGTAGCTACAATCTGTACAGGATTGGCAGCTTCTATGGGTGCTGTACTCCTTGCTGCGGGTCAAAAAGGCAAACGTACCTGTCTACCGCATGGCCGTGTCATGATTCACCAACCGCTTGGCGGAATGCAGGGTCAGGTAACTGAAATGGAAATTTCTTACCGACTCATCAAAGCATTGCAAAAAGAATTGTACGATATTTTGGCCAAACACACAGGTCAGACATACGAAACAATCGAGAAAGACTGCGATCGCGATAACTGGATGGTGGCCGAAGAAGCTAAAACCTATGGTTTGGTTGATGAAGTTTTGGCACGTAAATCTCCACGCAAAGCGGAATAATCATATTTTAAAGTTTGAGTATCAGACAATTTCTTAACTGTCTCAAATCTCAAATCTCAAATCTCAGATCTAAAACAATGTTCGATAAAAACGAATTTCAAAAATACGCCGTTAAACATTTGGGGATGAGCAGCATGCATCTCGAGCAGTATGCCGAGAAAAGCACGCGAAGCTATACTGCTCCTAAAATCGGCAACTTCACACCTTATGTCATCGAAGAGCGTCAGTTAAACGTAGCTTCTATGGATGTTTTTTCTCGTTTGATGATGGATCGCATCATATTTATGGGTGTAGGAATCGACGATTATGTGGCCAATGTCATTCAGGCGCAGCTGCTCTTTTTAGAATCAGTTGATCCTAAACGTGATGTACAAATATTCATCAACAGTCCCGGCGGTTCTGTGATCGACGGTATGGGAATTTACGATACTATGCAGTATGTAAGTCCAGATGTGGCAACTATTTGTACCGGATTGGCAGCTTCTATGGGCGCTGTACTGCTTTGCGCAGGACAACATGGCAAACGCACTATCCTTCCTCATGGTCGTGTCATGATTCATCAGCCTTTGGGCGGCATGCGCGGACAGGTAACAGAAATGGAAATTGAATACAAACTCATCAAAGCTTTACAAAAAGAGCTGTACGATATTATGGCCAAACATACAGGTCAGTCCTACGAAACAATTTTCAAAGACTGTGAGCGCGACAACTGGATGACTGCAGAGGAATCTAAAACTTATGGCCTTGTGGATGAAGTACTCGTTCGCAAATCACCAAAAGCTTAAATAGTTTTCAAATAAAAATTGAGAGGTGCGGGATTACATTTCCCATCTCTCAATTTCTCATTTAAGTCGATTTACAATTACAATTTAATTTTTTCAGGTTAGTGTACAGTGCTGACCGCTACTTTTGTCTCTCTAATTTTCATGAAAAATAAAACAAAAGAAACACAATGTTCTTTCTGTCATAAACCCAAGAGCGAATCGGCATTGCTGATTTCAGGTATTGACGGTTATATTTGCGAAACCTGTGTGGAACAGGCCTATCACATCCTGAATGATGAAATGGGTCTTGAATCTGAAGAAAAACCTGCCTCTACAAAAAAAGACGGCAAAAAATCGCAGAACAGCAAACCTACTATGCTGACGCCGCTCGAGATTAAAAATCACCTCGATGCCTATGTTGTGGGACAGGATGAAACCAAGAAAATCCTTGCGGTTGCTGTTTATAACCACTACAAACGCGTGATGCAGGAAAAAAGTACAGATGATGTGGAAATTGAAAAATCCAATGTCATTCTTGTGGGTAAAACCGGTACCGGTAAAACCCTTTTGGCAAAGACTATTGCAAAAGTGCTGAATGTACCTTTTACAATTGTTGACGCCACCGTATTTACAGAGGCCGGCTATGTGGGCGAGGACGTGGAAAGTATGCTCACCCGCTTGTTGCAGGCCTGTGACTATAACGTAGAAGCAGCCGAACGCGGAATTGTTTATATTGATGAAATTGATAAAATTGCCCGCAAAAGCGACAATCCGTCTATTACCCGCGACGTTTCCGGCGAAGGTGTTCAACAGGCACTTCTGAAAATGCTTGAAGGAACAGATGTTTTGGTTCCGCCACAAGGTGGCCGCAAGCACCCTGAGCAGAAGCTCATCAAGGTAAATTCAAAAAATATCCTTTTTATCTGCGGGGGTGCCTTCGACGGTGTTGAAAAAAACATTGCAAGACGTATCAACACGCATGTGATCGGCTTTGGCAAAGATGAGGAAAAAGAAGTGGACAGAGATGATCTGCTCCGCTATGTCAGTCATCATGACCTGAAATCCTTCGGACTTATCCCCGAATTATTGGGCCGTATGCCTGTCCTCACCTATCTTGAGCCGCTGAACAGAGAAACGCTTCGCCTGATTTTGACAGAACCGAAAAACGCGCTGATGCGTCAATACAAAAAATTGTTCGATTTTGAACATATAGAGCTTATTGTCAGCGATGAGGTCCTCGATTTTATAGTCGATAAGGCCTTGGAATACAGTCTTGGTGCCCGTGGCCTCCGCTCCATCTGTGAAGCGATCATGACTGACGCGATGTTTGAATTGCCTTCCAAGAAAAATGTCAAAAAATTTGAACTGACGCTGGAATATGCCAAAAGTAAACTGAGCAGAACCAAATTGGCAACAATTTCTGTGTAAGTTTAGATTTTCAAATGTCAGATAAAGATAAAAGATATTAGAGCCGAATGGGAAACTGTTCGGCTTTTTTTGTTTATGGAATTCATTTCAAATACTAAGATTTTCAATATTTTATATTTGCTTTTTTGGAATATAAAGTATATATTTGAAGAATAACCCAAAATTCCTTCATTAACTAAAATTAAGCGTATATGATTCAGTTATTTTTTAGGGGGGGGGGTACTTCGT
>JBIKQC010000198.1:0-8002 GCA_044349855.1 Saprospira sp. | reverse complement strand
CTGCTGCTCAACTCCTGTGTGCTTTTTTATGGAATAAAGCACAGAACACACGATGAAAAAGCCATCAATAATTTTCTTTCAGATTATAGTTTCGATGAATCCATCATTCTGAAAGGCGAATCGGATACTTTTTACAGAAAAATCCTCAACAGCTGCCCCGACAGTTCCCTCCTAAAAAATCTATTGCAACCCCTGCAGGTACATTATTTTTCCAAAGATTTTGTTTGGCAGGCCTCTCTGATCAATTGTTATGTTTTTCCCGGATTTTTGGGTTTGAAATGGAATAAGAAAGGAAATTTCAACAGCTTTCCGCCAAAAACACATTATGACGGCAATTCTTGCAGGGATGCACCTATTTCACTTATTAAAAAAAATCCGCTTGACAATCCCGAAGGATATATTCTTGTTTTTTGGGATCTGTATCTGAAAAGACAGAGCAAAAGACTGCTCCGTCAGGTATTAAAAAACAGTAAAGGCAAAAAACATAAGCTGTTGATGATCAATAATGATGAATGGTTCGATGTTAAGAATTGAAATGTTAAGTGAATGCTTGTTTTAACAATTCCGGACTAATGTTATCAAAAAATAAAAAAATTACCTATTATAGTACCCTCTTCCAATGAAGAGGCTTTTTTTGCTATTACCCAGCTATAGAATATGAAAAAACAAAAGATTACGGCTTTTTTTAGCCTCATTCTTCCCCTATTCCTTCAGGCACAGATTCCCGACAGCCTCTCCCAATACAAAAGCGATACGCTTTTTGTCTCGGCCTCGGCTTATAAGGCTGAATTACAAACTCCGACGACTTTTCAGAATCTGAAAACTGCCGACTTTGAAAAGATCAATACGGGTCAGGAACCCTCCTTTCTACTCAGTCAGCTCAGTCCCTCGGTTACAGTTTATTCCGATGCAGGCAGTACACAGGGTTATTCCTATTTCAGGCTGCGTGGCATAGATCAGACGCGTATCAACATGACGCTGAACGGAGTACCCCTGAACGAGCCGGAAGATCAGGGCGCTTATTTTTCCAATTATCCCGATTTTTTCAATTCCATATCGGAAGTACAGATACAGCGCGGTGTGGGCATCAGTCAGAACGGAACGGCAAGCTATGCCGGCAGCATGCAGTTTTTCTCTCCCAATCTGACAGATTCGGCACAAGGATCGGTGGGTTTGGGTTATGGCTCCTTCAACAGTTACAGGGCTTTCGCCGAATATCAGAGCGGCATTAAAAAAAATAAAGCCTTTTATCTGCGCGGCACGCATCTGCATTCCGACGGCTATAAAAGACATTCAGGCAACAGTTCTCAATCGCTGTTTTACAGCGGACAGCTTTTTAAGCCCAAACACAGTTTAAAACTTACAGGTTTTGCAGGACATCAGCAGAATAAAATGGCTTGGTTGGGTGTGCCGGACAGTCTTATTCAGCGCGATAGAAGATTAAATGCCAATTCTCCGCAGGAGGATGACCGCTTTGTTCAGAGTCTGACGATGCTGCAGCATGAATATTTTCCATCAAACAATTCAAAAATTTCCTCTGCTATTTATTACAATTTTCTCGATGGGAATTATGATTTTGATTTGAATAATTTCC
Source organism: Saprospira sp. (assembly GCA_044349855.1). GTDB lineage: Bacteria > Bacteroidota > Bacteroidia > Chitinophagales > Saprospiraceae > Saprospira. The sequence goes on along the minus strand of JBIKQC010000198.1, from coordinate 6,408 downwards.
TGGGCTTTCCTTCCACTACGGAATTGTATAACTATGCTTTCCGTTCTCATTTTGCGGGATTATATTCAAATATTAATACCAAAATTGGAAATTTGGATTTGGCTGCAGGTCTGCATGCTAGTATGTACACCCGTAGGCACTGCGGTTCTGAAGAAACTGCAGGTCAATTATATCAAAACAGAGGCAACAAATCAGATGCTGCTGTTTTCGCCAAAGCAAATTATAAGCTTGGGCCGGTCAACTTTTTTGGAGATTTGCAAATTCGTTACACCGGATTTAAATTCCTTGGCACAAATGGCGGATTGGGAACGCTTTGGTTGTTTGTAAATCCACGCGCTGGCATAAGTTGGCAACCCAACAGAATTTCGGCTTTTTATTACAGTATAGGTGCTGTTGCCAGGGAACCGACAAGAACGGATATTTTTGGAGGTAATGATGAACCGCTTCTGGACAGTGCCGGATACTATATGACTTTTATTAATAGTGCAGAAAATGTTGTCGACCACGAACTGGGCTATAGAATCCGTGGTAAAAACTGGGAATGGAATGTCAATTTGTTCATAATGCAATTCAGAAATGAAATTGTTTTAAATGGGAAAATTGGGCCTAATGGACTGGCGTTGAATTCGGCCTTTGCCAAAAGTTTACGTTCCGGATTGGAAATTCAAGGCAGTTATGAACCTATGCCGGGGCTTCGTTTTAGCAATGCGAGCAGTTTTAATTATAGCCGAATCAAAGATGGAAGCATCAGCTTCAGCCCAATTCTGACACCCATGTTTATCGTCAATCAGACCGTTTCCTATACTTTCAGCGGATTCCGATTCGGCTTGGATGCCCGCTATCAGAGCAGTTCTTTTATAGACTTTGCCAATTCAGTAAAATTGGATGATTATGTACTGCTCTATGCACAGTTCAGTTATCAGATTCAGGGTTGGGAATTCAGTTTTATGGTCAATAATATATTAAATACCAAATATTACAATCAGGGATATGTAGATTATGACGGAGTTCCAAAATATTTTGTGCAGGCTCCCTTGAATGTGTATGGAATGGTGGTTTTTAGGTTTTAAAAGTAGAGGATAGAACTCAGGTAGTGAGTATCATGAGCTAAGTACTAGTGGTGACATTTTATTTAACCTTTTTTTTAAATGCCACTCCTACGGAGCTCTATTCAATTTTTCGCCTGCGGCTACAAAAATATCGCCCCGATGGGGCTGCAATCCAGGAAAATTATCAGTGAAATTCTGCAGGAACATAACACGCAATGATGCTATAAACATAACATTATCAAATATTTACTGGCAATTATTCTTACTGGTAACTGGCTACTTCTTCTATTCAACAAACAACGATTAACGAACAACAATCAACATATATGGACTGGTTTGAAAAACTCTTCGGCTTTGCCGAAAAAAATCCCGAACAGGTTCGGGAAAATCTTAGTTATGAGAACGGAATGATCTGTTCCAAAGTGAACGGCAAATGTTATGAGTCGGGAATTTTTGAACTGGCCTACCTTGCCGAACTGCGAAAAATTCAAATAGAGGATAATGGCCCAATCAGCCTGTCTGAAGTCATCGGCGATGTAAAAAAGCTGCATGGTTTGCCCGAAAATAACGGCACTGTATTTCAGGCTGCTTCTCAGTTCAATTTACTGGAAATGGCCTCTCCAAATGCAATACCTGAATATGGAGTAGGCATTTATGAATCTGATCATACACAGGGCCCTGCCTGTGCCATTGCTTGCGGAGCAGGTACAGTTTACCGCAATTATTTTATTGATGTAAATGCTGAGATCGGACAAAGCCGCAACAATCAGATTGACTGCCTGGAAGATATAGAGGCCTATTTCCAAAATGATGAAGTCAGCCTCTGGACAATGAAAAATGGTTACTGTCTCGCCACTGCAGAGGGACTGATTCATATTGACAATATCATGAAAAATCTTGATAATGCAGGCTATGAAGACCTGAAAGGAATGCTGAAAGTCGGCATTCAAAACAATACGGAAGTGACAGCTTTTCCGGGAAATATGAAAGTGTCGCAAGTCTATTGTTCGGGAGTACCCGTAGCCTATAGCGGAAGACCTGCCTCCAGTTGGGAAAAATTCGGCAGAATGGTGCTTGAGGCTACTTATGAAGCCACTTTCCTTACTGCTGTCCGTAAATTAAAAACAGCGGGCAACAAAAAACTCTTCCTGACATTGGTCGGTGGCGGCGTTTTCGGAAATCCGGACAATTGGCTATATGATGCCATTCTATATAATCTGAAAAAGTTTAAAAACTCGGGATTAGATATTATATTTGTCAGCTATGGCGCCTCAAATACCTTGGTTCAGAAAATTATACAGGATTTTAAAAGCATTGAATAATTGGAGATTTTTAGCATAGAATTTATTGTTTTCCGAATCGGGAGCTATCCGCTCAGCCTGATAGAGCTCTTGGGTACGTTGACAGGACTTTTATCGGTCTGGTGGGCAGCCAGAGTCAATATATGGACCTGGCCCAGCGGAGTATTTAATATAATATACTTTTTTCTTTTATTCTATCAGACTCAGCTTTATTCGGACATGCTTCTGCAGGTTTTTTTTATGGCTACCACCATTTACGGATGGCGCAATTGGGCCAAAAACGCCCAAGCCAAAGAACTTTCCGTTGGAAAATTGGAGAATAAAGATTGGCTGATTTATCTGTTTTATTTGGCAACAGGTGCTATTATCTGGGGTTTGTTAATGAGCCGTATTCATATACTGATGCCGGCGTTTTTTCCTCAACCTGCTGCTCTGCCTTTTATCGATGCTTTTACGGCTATAGCAAGTGTATTGGCAACGATTTTATTGGCTCAAAAAAAATGGGAAAGTTGGCTGCTTTGGGTGATTATTGATGCCATCAGTGTATTTGTTTATTTCTACAAAGGTCTTTATGTGGTTGGAGCAGAGTATATTGTTTTCTTTTGCATTGCCGGATATGGCCTGTACAATTGGCGGAAAGGGCTCAGTTTTGAGAAATGAGATTTGAGATTTGAGATATGAGATATGAGATTTGAGATTTGAGACTGGATCAATTTGATTAATAATTTCCGAAAGCTGTAGCCATTTTTTCACTTATTTCTAGCTCCTAATACCCAACTACTTAAATTTCTTTCGCTTTGCGGTGCTTCGGTTCGCTTTGCGGTCCTTCGGTTCCTCTTTTATCTTTCGCTTCGCGGTCCTTCGGTTCATCTTTTATCTTTTATCTTTCATCTTTCCTCTCCATGACTGGTTTCGTATTCGGGAAATTCCTCCCTTTTCACAAAGGACATCAGGCTTTGATTGAATTTGCCGCAAAGCATTGCGATAAATTGATTGTACTTATCTGCTGCAGCGATAAAGAGACTATTCCTGCAGCGGTTCGCCTGCAATGGATTAAAGAAACATTTGCAGCGGACAATCGGATATTTCCACAGTTGTTGGAATATGACGAATCGGAATTGCCCAATACCTCCGTCTCCTCGATGGAAGTATCTGAGATCTGGTCCGGGGAATTCAAAGAAATTCTGCCTGATGCTGAATTGTTGGTCAGTTCGGAGCCTTATGGCGAATTTGTGGCAAAGTTCATGGAGATCGATCATATTGTTTTTGATCCTGCCAGAATTTTCGTTCCTGTATCAGGAACAATGATTAGGAAAAACCCTAGGGCCTGCTGGCAATATCTTCCCAATTCCGTAAAGCCTTTTTATCAACGCAAAATTGTAATTCTTGGAACTGAGTCAACCGGTAAATCGACCCTCTGTGAGCTATTATCAAAGCATTTAATGGCAACTTGGGTATTGGAAACCGGCAGGGAACTCATTCCCGATTCTACAAATTTCAGCATGGAAGATCTTTACAGAGTTGCCTCAGCACATCAGAATAAAGTCAGGCAGGCAATTGGGGAGTTTCCTCCAATGATTATTTTTGACACAGATATACACATCACTCAGTCCTATGCTAAATTCAGCTTCGGGCAATATCTTGAACTGCCGGCTGAATGGTACAAGACCCAAAAAGCTGATCTATATATTTATTTGGATAATGATGTGCCATTTATACAGGACGGAACACGTTTAGCCGTTGAAGACAGAAATGCCTTAGACATTTCACATAAGGAAACGCTAAGGCATTTTGGTATCAGTTATGAAACAGTATCCGGTGATTGGGAAAATAGATTCCAAAAATCGTTGGAACTGATTTATAAGCTTTTATAATTATTCTATTATTCCATTGTACGCGGATTTGGACTATCTCCTTTGTTTTTATCCATTCTCATGTTAAGCAGCTCTATCCCCAAGGAGAAAGCAATCGCAAAGTACAGATAACTTTTAGGAACCGCACCTACTTTCTGTCCCAACAACTCAGCATGAGACAGGTGCATACTTTCTGTCATGAGCATAAACCCAATCAAAATCAGGAAGGCCAACCCCAATATTTGTATAGAAGGGTTCTTGTTAACATAATTGCCAATTGGCATTGCAAAGAACATCATTACTGCAACTGAAATAACTACAGCAAGTACCATGATCAATAAAGCGCCGTATTCTACTTCCGGAATAAGATCATTCGTCATACCAACTGCCGTAAGGATCGAGTCCACAGAAAAAATAAGGTCAATCATCAAAATCTGAAAGATTACATTGGAGAATGTCTTATGAGCCTTTGCTTTAAATTCAGCTTCTTCCTCTCCTTTTTTATCTACTTTTTCATGAATTTCTTTGGTACTTTTATAGATAAGGAAAAGCCCGCCTGCCAAGAGTACAAATGCCTGTCCGGTAATATCTGCTTTTAAAAACCCCCAGTCGAAAGAGACCCAAGGCTGTTTCATGTGAACAAGAATCGAAATTCCGAATAGCAGTAAAATTCTTAAGAACATTGCTAAAAACATCCCAAGTTGGGTGGCTCTTTTGCGTTGATCAGGTGGCAATTTGCCTGTAACAATTGAAATAAAGATAATATTATCAATACCAAGAATGATCTCTAAAAATGTCAGTGTTATTAAGGCAAACCAAGCTTCACTGGATGTAACCAATGTGTAAAGTGATTCAAGCATAGCTGTTTTTAATATGTTAAGTTATGTAATGATGATAAAATTTCAGTGTAAAAGTACATTATTTATTAGTCGTCGCTATTTTCAATTTCCGTTTCATCTGTTTTTGAATACTTCTGTTTGAGCTTTTCTATAAACTCCTGCAGCTTTTTTTCTGCCATAACGAGGTCTCCCTTTAAATCCGAAGCAGTTGCAGCTTGTCTGTCCTGTAAATTTTCTATGGCAATAGAAGAGGAAGGATTTGCAAATTGAACACCTAAGATTTTGGCCAAATCTAAAATCGACATGATGATTTCCTCTCTCCAAATGAGCTCTTTAGGCCATTCATGGGTATTGAAATAGATCATAAAGATAATGTCCAAAGAAGATGGCCCAAGATTATTGAGGTGAATATAAATGTTTTCTTTATCAATTTCAGGATAGGTAGTCGCAATTTCTCTCAAACCAACAATAAAATTTTCAACCAATTGGGGCGGGGTATTGTAAACAATGTTGATCATTGTATTATATCGGCGCTGTTTTCTGTCTCCCAAATTATCGATTGTTTCGTTCATCAGATTACCATTGGGAACGGAAACAAGTGTGGTATCATGTGTTCTAATTCGGGTTGAACGGAAACCAATATCCTCTATAACACCTGTAACAGTTCCAACTGTAACTAAATCACCAATCTTGAAAGGCCTGTCAGCATAAATCATCATCGATCCGATGAGGTTTTTAACAGTTTCCTGAGCAGCAAGGGCAATCGCCAAACCACCAATAGAAAGACCTGCGATCAGTGCCGTTACATTAACATAGAAAATACTCAAAATCTGGATAACACCGGCTGTGATGATAACTACATTAATGATTCTTGCAAATATTGGGACAAGATGCTCATCTGTCGGATTTTTGGTATTTTGGGTAATGTATTCCAAATAAGACCGAAGCAGGCTAACAGTTCTCAGTGCTAAAAGCACAATAAAACAGGTAGTCGCCAGTCGAAGTCCCAGCAATATATAATATCCCAATCCCGTTGGAAGCTGAAGTACGGGAACTAAGACAAATACCATATAGGAAATCAGCAAATAACTTAATATACGTCCAATTCTTTTAACCAATTTATTATCAAAATGGTCTTTTCCCAAATTTGTACTCGCTACAAAATGGATAATAAAACTAAATATTCTGGATGTAGTAAAATGAATAAGAAAACTAATAGCTATCAATATTAGCATGGCAGTATATTGCCAGACAGCCAAGCCTAAAATTTGCTGTTGTCCCATTTGAGGAAGCAGAGCAAGCAGCATGTCACTGCCAAATGGAAAAACTTCCTTGTGGAGAAGAGGAATCTCCCGTGCTGTCTCAT
>JBIKQC010000197.1:0-8033 GCA_044349855.1 Saprospira sp. | reverse complement strand
AATGCGTGATTCCGGTGTTGCCGTCATGGGAACAGCTTCTATTGAAGGTGATGACCGTGCCCGCCGTGCTGTGGAAGCTGCCCTGCAGTCTCCGCTGCTCGAGGACAGCGATATCAAAGGCGCCAAACACATCCTGCTCAATATTTCTTCAGGTACCCGCGAGGTGACTATGGATGAAATTTTCGAAATTACAGAATATGTACAGGAAGAAGCCGGTCAGGGAACCGACCTTATCTGGGGTAACTGTTTTGACGAATCACTGGGTGAGAAAATTTCTGTAACAGTTATTGCTACAGGTTTCAACAATAACAAAAAAGAAAATCAGGTGCGTACTGTTTCCAATGAAACGGTTGTAACTGATAAGGAAAAGAAAGTGGCTCCACAAACCGAGAAACAGGTACGCGTAGGTCTTGATGACGAGGACGAACCCAGAAACGGTAAAGGTGCCAACAACTTTTATTTTGATCTCGAAGACAGCAGCAATGCTAAAAAAAAGGAAACTTTTAACAATCAGCCAAAAACGTTAAAAGAAAATATAGAACCTTTTGTTAAAGAAGAGATTAAAAGAAAAGAAGAACCGAAATTTTTGACCAAAGAAACTTTGGAAGAAAGAAAACAGCGGCTTAAAAATTTAAGCCTTAAGTTGGACAATCCTGAAGTTATCAATGAGCTCGAAAATCAACCGGCCTATTTGCGCAAGGGAATGAAACTTGACGAGGTAGATCATTCATCAGAAAAAAAAATGTCCAATTGGGTGTTGACCGATGAAGATGAACCTGAAATCAAGGATTCAAACTCTTATCTCCATGATAATGTCGATTAAATAAAATACACCTCCAAGTGTAAAGGCTGCCTAAGGGCAGCCTTTTTTAGTTTTATGAGTATGTATTGTTCATGTATTCAGATTATTTTCTAATCTATAATAAAGTCAATAAAATATGACAATTGATGAATTTTTCAATATATTTTAACATTTAGCAGAATACCTTTAAATATATTTATATATTTAGTGTATTGAATAACCCTAAAGATGTCCTATGAATAAGAATCCTTTAAACAAGGGAGGTTCTTACCTTAGCATTTTAATTGGTGCTGCTGCTTCATACATCTGAAGAAAGCTGGATGCAAACAGCTAAAAGAACGAAAACGAAACTATAATTTTTGTTTAATCAATGATGTGTTTAGCCGGTACCGCCAAATTATCAACAAATTCATTTCCACAAATAATATTGCTGCATTTTATTAGCGATTTTATATGGAGATTCAGCACTGCATCATAATTATCTTTTCTATAACCGCCAAAAAGAGCGAGTACAACTGGTAGCGGTTGTTTTTTAGCATCTGAAATCTCATTTACCCAATGGGCAAAAACTTCGGCACATTTTACCCAATATTCGGTATTCATATAACCACCCAAATCATCTTGGTCCTGACTGTCGGCCCCATGTGCAAAAACGACATAGTGAATTTTGTCCTCCAATATTAGTTTTGACAGATGCTTCAAATTATCTTCGAAACAGCTTAAATAGCTTTCATTTCTTCCGGATGGATTATAATTGCAGCCCTCTGGGATAGCCATGTTGAGCAGGGGATTGAAACTCCTAGTGTCCTCAATACTATTTCCAAAATGCCCATCAAGGTCCAGATAAGCACAAACTTTGCCGCTTTCCTCATATATTTTAATGGCAGAAATTACCTGTCCTGAAAAAGTACAAAACCCCGAACCACTATTTGGCCTGGCATGGTGCATTCCAGAAATTGGCGCAAAGCAGACTGTATCGGGATTTTCTATAGCATATTTGCTGGCTGCATAGAGTGAACCTGTCGTGTAGGGAAGACTATTTATGAGATTTTCTGACCAGGGCAAACCATTAGAGCGGTAATTTCCGGTCATATTGAAGACATTGTCAATATATTCTTTAGTATGCGCAATTTCAAAATCCGCTCTGCTTATGGGTGCAAAATCATCGATAATTTCAAGCATTGAAGCAAAGAGACTCTTATTGATTTTTTCGATGAGCAGTGAGGGTTTCAGAGGTGACTGTGAAAATGATTTTTCCCGAATACTATCAAAACATACTTGTTTATCAGTATAAAATGTCTTAATTTTTATTTTTCGCATCGTAATTATATAGTTAGTTATAATTGGATACTAAATTAAGCATTATTTTGGTTATTTCAATTATTACAATAATTTTTATTTAGATGCATATACCAAACTATTTCATTAGAGTTAAAGCATTTTATAGTATGTTGATTATAAATAATTTGCCGTATATTTGGCTTAAACTATTTTCTAAAGTAATAATTGGGCAAGTATTAAATGACCCTCAATTCTTCTTGCTTTTGTTTGTAATTTGATGTTAAACTGAAAAACTCTAATAAATCCTGCCCGTAAAACTTTAATTTATCTTGGGTTATTTCAAAATAGTTTCCTTCTGCATTATAGTTGATATTACCGTAAGATGGTGCTTCGTTGTAAAACTTCTTGTATTTTTTTAGCCAAGATTTGAATTCTATTTCAGTACTAATTTTAAAAAATTGCTCGTTAGCAATTATGATTTCAGCATTGAAATTATTGATAAATTCGGAAAGTTCTTTTAGATTAGCATACAAAATAGAAAACTTAGTCCATTTCATAACATAATCAAAAACATTGTAATCGCCTATTAACTTGTTAGTTTCATTATGTTTTTCAAGCCAATTGTCGATGTCTTTAAGACAAACTAATTGGGGAGGAGTACAAATAATTTCATTAAAGGCAGCTAAGGCCAACTCAACCTTTTTATAATAAGGTGCTGTTTTATCAAAATAAATCATGTCATCATAATCGATGTAAAGTTCAATTTCGTAGGTATTTTCGTCAGTTTCTATCTCTGACATAAAATTGGAGCAACGATGAATGTCCACAACATCGTTTTCTTCCTTTTTGAATAACAGATGCAGATAATTTTTTGAATGATTACCTGTAAATCTAAAACCGCATTTTTTAAAATTTTCACATGCTTCATTTGCACAGATACCTTTGCTGATAATTAGTTCGTTATCATTGCTTTTGCGAAATTCAGCAAATGTATTTTCGAGATGTCCAAGAAAAATTTCTTTTGTTGTTTCCAAATAGCTATACTCGTTTTTAAGTTTTGAACGCAGTCCACTAATGTCCATCGCTGCAAAGCTTTCGAGAAGACTGTTTAGATGTATTTCATCCTCCATTTATTCATTTAAGATTTAAAAACTTATCAATTTAAACGTTTTGCCTCCAAATTTCAGAAAATACATACCTGTTTTTAGCGAAATTTTATGCTTTTGTTCAGTTGAAACTAGAATATCGCCGCCTACTAATTTTCCGGAAATATCAAATATCTGAAATTCCTTACCAATATTTTCTCCATTCGTAATAATCATAAATTCGTCTTTGAATGGATTAGGAAAAACATTGAATGTTGTCTCTTTATTTTCAAAGCCTGATAAATTGGGATTCAATTCTATTGCTCCTGCATTGGTATTGGTTTGATTTCTTAAAACGCCAAAAAAGTCGGTCAGTATACCGTTACTATTGGGGACAGACATTATCAATTCGGCATTAATAGTAGAATTTGGTGATAATTCATTATTCGCCTGACTAGGGATAACGCTAAGAGGAATGCTCGCATTTATAAGATCGGTTGTAGAATTGAAGGCGAATCCGGGATTCATATTGTACAAGTTGTATCCAAAACTAAAACCTGGCTGTGGGTTTAGGGGTGCAGAAAGTAATCTGTTATTATTGATACTATCGGCATTAGCAGAGATGATATTTCTGTCTAGACTTACGGCGTTGATAGTGAAGTTTGGAACTGGTTGACCTAAGATTATTTGATGTGAAATACTGAGTTGTGCACCATCGCCAAATTGTTTGCCTATGATTGTATTGTGTCTAATTTGAATATTTGAATAAATACCATTTTGCAGGGCACTGTAAATGCCCTGCCACAAATTTATACCCAAAGTATTGAGAATAATATTGTTTTCTATGTAGATATCTTTTATGTAATGATTTGTTATACGAAATGTAAAGGCTTCCAAACCCGTAAGAATTCCTGACACTTTTTTACTTTCGTTGTATATAAAGTTTCGATGTACATGAGCGCATTCCATTTTGTCCAGATAAATATTGGCATAATTATCATGCAAAATATTCTCGCTAACCTCTGCGCTATCGCAGTAGTCAAAATTTATACCTTCTCCTGAATTGTCATGAACATGATTATTTAAAGCGTGAATTTGACTGGCATTCCAGAATTTGATGGAAGAACCCCATTGTGTTTGTGCTGTATTGTAATTGACGGCATCGTGAACATGACAATTTGTAACTTTGAAACGTTTAGCTCTAGGAATAAGAACCGATGAACCGGTAGAGTTAAGCGCCCCTATTCCAAGCAGAATGCCATGCCCGGCCGTTGCCGAAACATCTACACTGTCGATTAGTATATCTTGAGAATTAATAATAGTGCCACCAAAATTATAGCCAAATCTGACGCCATTTTCGGTACTGTGCTTAATAGCTATTTTTTTGACGCAGATATTACTGCCAAGCAGGTAAATTAGACCTCCGCCACTATTTACCGTGAGGTTGCTTCCATCTATAAGAACATTGCCCTTGCCACGAAGGCTTACATTCATCATTTTTGTTCCTATCTGATATTTATTAAGAGGCTGCCTGAATATTTCGTAATAGGTGCCTTCAAAAACTACCACTTCGGTGTAAACATTGCCGTTTGCAGAGCCGGTAAGCAGGTCCAATTTATTCAGAGCTGCCGAAAATGTTGCAAGGGGCGCAAGACTATCACCAATATTGTTGTTATTCCCTGTTGTTGAAATATAGACCCGATGAGTTGGCGGGATGATTTGTGGTTCGCTGATTTGAAAGATTTGGGCTGTCAGGCAGTTTGTTAATGCAATGAAAATGCAAATAACAGTAAATTTGATCATAGGTCTTTTTTTTGGGGTTTGAATAAAAAGTTAACTCGGTTATGGGTAAAATTCTAAAATTTTTGAAATACAACAATCAAGCCTAAAATTAAAAATATAAATGCAATTTATATTGAACAGATGCAAATGTTTATCATATCAGTATTTGAAATATCTTAAGCTCGTTTTTATAACAATCAGTCGTTTTTTAGTTATTTCTGATGTTAAAATTACTGAATAAATGCCAGATTAAAAAGTAATAAAATAGAATTTAGTTGGAAAATAATATTGCTAGTAGGGTATATTTAGCCTATTTTGCGAAACTAAAAACTATTCTAAAAATGAAAAAGCAGCCGAAAAGATATTTTATCTTCCGGTATTTTTTTATTACATTTACTAATTATCGAATTGCTGTTCTATGATAATTAACTCATTGCGATGTCCTATTACTCTTGAGAATCCGTAAAGTTTCAAAATTGAATTATATACATCGTATAGGGTATTGAGTAAAGGAAACGCAATCAAAAGACAAATTTAATCGAATGCACTAAGTTGGAAAGAGGCACTGCAAGTGCTGATATTTTTCTTAAATTTAAAACCCCAACAATTTAAGCCGCAACGGCATTTTACATTTGCCCAGACTTACATAGCATTTGCAGTTAAATTTTGTTATTATTGCGTTTATATCAATATGTTTAATGTATGATGAATAAAGGACTGAGCAGCATTGAGGCAAAAGAAATACTGCTAAAGACGGGAAATAATGAATTGCCCGCATCAAAGCCTAAAAATATTTGGCAGATAGCCTTTGAAGTAATGAAGGAACCTATGTTTCTATTGCTCATTGGCAGCGGAGTACTGTATATATTGCTGGGCGATAGCAGAGAAGGCATTATTCTCCTCTCCACATTTTCTGTAATAATTACCATTACTTTTCTGCAGTATCGAAAAACGGAAAAGGCCCTCGATGCACTTAAAGCACTCTCAGCACCTAAAACAACTGTTATTAGAGATGGTGTGGAAGTCAAATTAGCAAGTAAGGAAATAGTGCCCGGCGACCTGATAATTGTAAATGAAGGGGACCGAGTAACTGCTGACGGAGTAATACTGGAAAGCAATAATCTGATAGTGGATGAATCCATGCTGACCGGAGAATCAGTACCTATTTCAAAAACAGTACAAGAGGCTTCAGAAAATAATAGCGGAAAGGTTTTTAGCGGAACAATGGTAGTGCAGGGCAAAGGCCTGGTTTTGGTAAGCAGCACCGGAGTAAACACCGCTTTTGGTAAAATTGGAAGTTCCCTCCAAAGCATCGGAGAGGACAGAACAAGGCTCCAAAAAGAAATGAAATTGCTCATTGGAAGACTTTTTCTGATAGGTGCAGTGTTAAGCAGTATTGTTGTTGCCGCATTTTATTACACAAGGGGCAATTTTTTAGCCGCGCTGCTCAACGGATTGGCTACTGCAATGTCTATGCTGCCTGAAGAATTTCCGGTAGTACTAACTATTTTCTTTGCCCTGGGTGCCTGGCGCCTGTCAAAATCAAATGTACTGACGAGAAAGCCCTCTGCAATTGAATCACTGGGCGCTGCAACTGTTTTATGCAGCGATAAAACTGGAACCATCACCCAAAATAAAATGGAATTGTCGGCGCTTTATGATAAGGTGGAACTGTTTGAGAAAGAGGATTTTTTGAAAAATAAACTGTCGACTGAAAATTTGATAAGCTGTGCTTATTTTGCTTCACAGGCAGCCACGGTCGACCCCATGGAAAAGGCTTTTTACAAGGCTTTTGAAACATTTGTACCTGCATCTGCAGCATATACTTTTCTAAAAGAATATCCTTTGAGTCGGGACCTTTTGGCAATGACCCGTGTGTTTGAAAGTCCCGGGAACCCATCTAAGATTGCATTTTGTAAAGGTGCTCCGGAAGCAATTTTTAAGCTTTGTAAGTTGACTGAAATTGAGACAAATAAGTATCTCGAAATCGTGCAGCAAATGGCAGAAAAGGGCTACAGGGTTATTGCATTGGCCAAAGCTGATCAGTTTGAAGACCTGCCTCAATATCAGGATGGATTCAATTTTCAATTTTTTGGACTATTGGGTTTAGCCGATCCGATCCGTCCGGAAGTGCCTGGTGCTGTAAAAGAATGCAGAGAGGCGGGAATAAAAGTGGTCATGATTACTGGCGATTATCCGATAACAGCAAAAAGTATTGCGCTGAAAATAGGTATTGATTCAGAGGGAATTATGACAGGAGCTGAACTGAGTGCATTAAGTGATGAAGAGCTGAATGCAAAAATTTCAAAAATCAGCATCTTCGCCAGAGTGCTTCCGGAGCAAAAACTTAGGATTGTTAATGCTTTCAAAGCAAATAATGAAGTTGTGGCAATGACAGGTGATGGTGTAAATGACGCCCCTGCACTAAAGGCTGCACATATAGGCATTGCCATGGGCGGAAAAGGAACAGATGTGGCCAGGGAAGCTGCTTCTTTGGTACTTTTGGATGACAATTTTGCTTCTATAGTCTCTGCAATAAGAAGTGGACGCCGTATTTTCGACAACCTACAAAAAGCAATGGCCTATATTATTGCCATACATATTCCAATTATAGGACTTGCGCTCATCCCTGCATTTAATCCAACAATTCCAATTTTTCTGATGCCGCTGCATATTGTTTTTATGGAACTGATCATTGACCCGGTTTGTTCGGTTGTTTTTGAAACAGAGCAGGAAGAAAAGGGTATCATGAATCGAAAGCCCAGAAATCAGAACGAACAGTTCTTTGGCGGGGCAAAAATCCTGGCCGGGATGAGTCAGGGTTTATTGCTGTTGGCCAGTGTTATTGCCGTGTTTTTTTATACAAATTCTGAAGGCCACAGTGAAGGGGAAGTAAGGGCTATCGCCTTTTCTTCATTAATTATCGGCAATATTTTTCTCATTCTTACAAACCTTTCTAAAACCAGAAGTTTTATCTCAGTGCTTTTGGAAAGAAATCTTACAATTCTTTGGATTCTTTTAAGTGCATTTGGCATGCTGTTTCTAATAATTTCTTTGCCATTTCTGCAACAGATATTCAGTTT
>JBIKQC010000196.1:0-8045 GCA_044349855.1 Saprospira sp. | reverse complement strand
GGTGTACCGGGTTCGGTAGCCGGTATGTATGAGGCACACAAAAAATATGGCAAACTTCCTTGGAAGGAACTCGTTGAACCGGCTATTCAACTGGCTGAAAATGGATTTGGGGTCACAGCAAGCGAAGCTATTTCGCTCAGTTCAAACATGGCCAATTTCTCCAGAGCCAATCAGCACGACTCTCCTTTTTTGAAAAAAACTGCCTGGAAAGCAGGTCAGAAACTGATTCAAAAAGAATTGGCCGAAACCCTGAAACGCATTCGCGACAATGGACATGACGGTTTCTACAAAGGTACAACAGCAGATCTTTTTGAGGCAGAAATGAAACGCGGCGGCGGCATCATCACAAAAGAAGATTTAGCCCTTTATCAGGCAAAATGGCGTACTCCCATCAGCTTTACTTACAAAAACAATTATAAAATCATCACTATGCCGCCACCCTCCAGCGGAGGAATCGTCTTGGCTCTGATGATGAATATGGTAGAAGATAAGGAATTGGAAAAAATGGGCTTTCATTCTGCTGCTGCAGTACATCTCATGACCGAAGTGGAAAGACGCGCCTACTCCGACCGCGCAGAACACTTGGGTGACAGTGATTTCTATCCGGTACCGATTGAGGCGTTAATGGAAAAATCTTATTCCAAAATGCGCATGCGCAATTTCGATGCTCAAAAAGCTACGCCAAGCAAACAGATAAAAGCAGGCGAACCAAAGAAAGTATCGGAAGAAACAACGCATTATTCCATAGTTGATAAAGACAGAAATGCAGTTTCTGTTACCACGACCCTCAACGGAAACTACGGTTCTCATGTGGTGGTGCAGGGTGCTGGATTTATTCTCAACAATGAAATGGATGATTTCAGCGCCAAACCGGGTTCAGCAAATATGTTTGGGCTGCTCGGTGCCGAGGCCAATGCCATTCGGCCGCAGAAGCGGATGCTGAGTTCCATGACACCTACCATTATTGAAAAAGACGCCCAACTTTACATGGTTGTCGGCACTCCGGGCGGTGCAACCATCATCACTTCTGTTTTTCAGGTGATTATGAATGTCATTGAATTTCGGATGCCACTGAAAGATGCCGTTCAAAAACAGCGTTTTCATCATCAGTGGTTGCCCGATTTGATTTATCATGAGAAAAATACTTTCGATGAGCCTACGGCAAAAAAGCTGAAAAGCATGGGACATGTCCTTCGCGAACGCGTGAGTATCGGGCAGGTTGAAGCTATTCTCATAGGTCCCGACGGTAAAATGGAAGGCGCAGCGGATAGAAGAGGAGACGATTCTGCTTCGGGGTATTAAAAAGATAAAAGATAAAAGATAAAAGATAAAAGATAAATAAATCCTATGAGAACTTTACTTTTTTTACTGATGAGCCTACCGCTTTTTGCACAGACGCCATCAGACTGTACGCCAAATTCGCAGTTGCTGAATGAATACGAATGGGATATTGCCAATTTGGCCATCAGAAGAATGAGGGAATACCAAAGTCCCGATCTTCTCTATGTAAATATTCCTCAGTATCAGAAAGACACGATTATTGCGGGTCTTTCAGCAATTCTGAATTCCTCTTTTCCGGAAAGTGATTCCATATTTAACCGTTACTGTGTGCATGACCGCACTTCAACAGATATGACCTGGCAAAGCCTCATACTCTATGTAGACACAAGTTATGCATGGACAGCTGCTTGGCAGAATCTGACTGCAATAACAGGTAATCCTATTGTTGATTCTTTGGTCGTAAAATATGGCCTTACAGTTTCAAGTTTCAACAATTACAGTTGGGGCAGTATGGCAGTTTTGGATTTCACTCAGATCCTGAATATTAATGCCTTGATCGACAGTCTGGAGATGGAGCCCGCAATAACACTGGCTGAGGCAAACGCTATTATCGGGCTGGCAGGGAAAATTACTTACGAACTAAGCGATACAATTCGTTATTACAATTTCCGCTTTGAATTCTCAGATTGCTTCGATGGCTGTGATAATTATCGGGAATGGCGCTTTGCCGTTAATCCGGACTGTTCTGTTGAATATTTGGGATTTAACGATTTTGGTTTTTTTGGCATTCAGCCACTCCCTGCTCCAACTGATTGCAATCTGTTCAGCGCCATAAACAGGCTCCCTCAATTTTCTGATAAAATATACCCTAATCCGGCAACGAGTCAACTGACTTTGGAATCTGATGCCAATACTTATACTATTTTTGATTTATACGGAAGAACGGTCAAATCAGGCCGCATACTTAACAGTACGCAAACAATTGATATCAATGACCTTAATAGCGGTATTTATCTTATTCAGACGGCAATTGGGACAGAGAAATTTGTAAAAAAATAATGAAAAAAAACATTCAAATAGAATCCCTACCAACCCTTTCCCTGCTCGAAATGGTAGAAAGAAAAGGGACGGGGCACCCTGACAGTATTTGTGATCATCTGGCGGAGGCTGTTTCTATTGCTTTGTGCAAATATTATCTTCAGGAATTTGGTACTGTGCTGCATCACAATGTCGATAAAGCATTGCTTATCGGCGGCAGCTCCTCCCCTGCTTTCGGAGGAGGAAAAATCATTGAACCTATCGAGATCATCCTTTCCGGCAGAGCGACGGATGAGGCTGATGGCAGGAAAATTCCGGTGCAGGAAATTGCGGAAAAGGCTGCAAAAGAATGGCTCGGCAAAAATATGCGCTTCTTAGATCCCGAAAAGGATATTAAAATTACGGTCAAAATTAGAAAAGGCAGCAATGACCTGACTGAATTGTTCCGACGTTTCGGACAGGGGGAAATGCCCTTGGCTAATGATACTTCTTTTGGCGTTGCATTTTATCCCTTCAGCGCATTGGAAACAATGACCTTAAAAATTGAGCGTCTGCTGAATGCCGCTAAAACCAAAGAATTAATGCCTTTTATCGGCGAGGATATAAAAGTGATGGCGGTAAATTGCGGTCATATTCATTATACCGTTTCCATTGCTATGGTGGACAGATTTATCAGTGACATCAGCGATTACAAAAGTAAAATTGAACAGATAAAGCATTTTATCAGAGAAAATCTGAATCTGGGCGCTGCTGAGCTATTCATAAACACCGCCGACAATTATGAAAATGGCAGCGTTTACCTGACAGTTACAGGGACAAGTGCCGAAGCCGGCGATGACGGCGAAGTGGGTCGGGGCAACCGAATAAACGGCCTCATCACACCTTACCGTCCGATGAGTCTGGAAGCGGTGGCCGGTAAAAATCCGATTTCTCATATCGGAAAAATTTATAACCGCTTTTGTCTGCTGCTCTGCAAGGCAATTGTGGAACAGGGCTTGGCTGAAGAAGCACATGCTTATATCGTTTCACAGATCGGCAAACCAATAGATGAGCCACAGATGCTGCATCTAAAACTGAAGAATTGCAAAAATGAAAAAGAGCTGGAGGATTTTGCTGCCGCTAATCTGGATAAAATCTCTTCAATTTGGAAAAAAATGCTGGAAATGGATACCCCTTTTGAGATGATTGAAACTTTTTAATCTATCTGCTATTATAAACTAAACTGCCCGAGGTTGGAACCCCGGGCAATTTAGTTTATATTACTTGGCTTTACAAGGTCTAACCCTTCGCCTTAAAAGCATCCTTCAAAACATTGGTCATTTCTCCCAGAAACTGTGAGGCAAGAACTTTCATTTTATCCTCGAAAGATTCCCGTTCCTCATCTGACATTTCTTCCAAAGAAGCCTCTTTCATATAGAGTTTAGTGCCGTCGGGAGATCCCGGATCGAACACCAGATTGTTGCCATCTTTTGATAAAGCCAGATGTTTTGGCTCTTTACCATTGGTCGGCACGCCGTAAATTTTAACAAAATCGGGACCCTGCTCTTCAATTCTGTAAAAAGCCCTAATGTCATCCTTGCTCGGATTGGCCATAAAAAGACCACGGTCAGTCAGCGTCAGCGAGATTACCTCAAAGGCAGCCATAATCATTCCCCGCATTCCCTCCGGAAGATTTTGCAGTTGAGGCATCATAGTCGATGTTTTGTCCATGTCCACTTTCCAAATTTTTCCAAAAATGCTTTGCAGGAAAGGCGATTGGGCATTTTTTACAAATTCCGGGGCAAATTCCTTTTCCAACTCTGCCGCTTTAGCATCGGCTGCCTCTTCTAAAAGTGGCCCGCAATATTGATCAATAGCATTTTGTGCATTGAAATTGTGCTTTTCTTTGGCTTTATTCCAATAATCCAGTGCCATCTTCAAGTCACCCTGTTCTTTGGCTACCATACCCATGCCATAGAATGCCTCTCCTGAATAGAAATCATCTTGGGACAAGGCCTCGTAATCATTAAGCGCGGCTGCATAGTTTTTTACGGCAGCATACATTTCAGCCCTTATTTTCAGATAGTTGTTTCTGCTGTATCCATCCTCGCCGGTCAGTTCCAATGCATGGCTGATATCAGCCAAGGCCTGATCAGAATCGCCCATTGCCAAGTAAACCTGAGCACGTTGAGCAAAAGCATCGGTTTCATCCGGATTTTTCTCGATAACTGTATTTAAATCACCAAGTGCCAAATCGTACTGATTTGTTTGCAGGTAAATTGCCGCCCTGGCTTTCTGATTAAAATTGGTATCCCATCCCAATTCCATCTCCTTATGTATCACGGTAGTATATTGCTCTATTGCTTCCTCGGTTCTGCCGAGTGAAACAAGATAAGCGGCCATATTGGCGCCGTTTGAGGTATTATCGGGATAAGTTTCATTCAAATTTTTATAGAGTTCCAAAACCTTTTCGGGATTCTCTTTCAATTTATAAATTTCTATCATCAGCAGTTGGGCCGATTCAAAAAATTCGCCGTCTTTTATAGCCTCAACATCGACCAACGCTTTGTCGTAGTCCTGTAAACTCACCAATGCCCTTGCTCTGAGCAGTCGGTTGTAATAATTTGCCCCATCTGCAGCCAAAGCCTGATCCAATAGAGGAATAGCTTCCTCGTTTTTCCAAAGTTTCATGTAAACATCGGCCAATCCGGCGATCAGAACCATATCCTGAGGTTGCAACGCAATGAGTTCTTTATAAGTCTCTACTGCAGCATCGTATTCACCTGCCTGATTCTGAGCATAAGCCAGTCTCTGTTTATGTTTTATAGATGCGGGCTCCAGCTCAATCAATTTTTTTAAATTATCTATTGCTTCCGTATAATTCCATGCGAGCAAAAGTGCCTCTGACAAATAATATAAAACTTCCGGGTTATTGGGATTTGCAGCTGCCGCCTCTCTTGCAATTGGCTCAAGTTCCCATGCGTTCTGTTCCTGAAGAAGTTCTCTCATTCGGTTTATTAGCGCTTTGTCCATGTCTGTTTGGGGAAAATTAGGTTAAAAAAAGATTTTAGTAGAATCAAACGGTCGTCTGATTCTACTAAAATAATATGTATAATTTATCATCTAGTCGATAATGTCAAAACCTGTGTATGGTCTCAATACTTCTGGAATGACGATTCCTTCGGGTGTCTGATAGTTTTCCAGGATAGTAGCTACTATACGTGGAAGTGCGAGAGCGGAACCGTTGAGCGTGTGTGCCAGTTGTGTACCTTTACCGTCTTTGCTGCGGAAACGCAGTTTGAGACGATTGGATTGGAACACATCGAAATTGGAAACAGAAGAAACTTCCAACCAGCGTTTTTGTGCTGCGGAGAATGTTTCGAAGTCGAAAGTCATAGAGGATGCAAATCCTGTGTCACCACCGCAAAGACGAAGGATGCGGAAAGGCAGACCCAATTTAACCAGAAGACCTTCAACATGTGCCAACATTTCCATGTGGCGGTCATGAGAACGATCAGGATGCTCGAGGCAGACAATCTCAACCTTATCGAACTGATGCAGGCGATTCAGGCCGCGAACATGAGCTCCGTAAGAACCCGCTTCACGACGGAAACAGGGTGTATAACCGGTAATTCTGACAGGAAACTGATCCTCTTCCAAAATCACATCGCGATAAATATTCGTCAGTGGCACCTCGGCTGTAGGAATGAGATAAAGATCATCCACTTCACAGTGGTACATCTGCCCTTCTTTGTCGGGCAATTGTCCCGTACCCATAGCACTTGCGGTATTTACAAGATGCGGCACCTGATTTTCGGTAAAACCGGCCTTCTCTGCTTCATCGAGGAAGAAGTTGATCAGTGCACGCTGCAGTTTAGCTCCTTTTCCTGTATAGACAGGGAAACCTGCGCCGGTAATTTTTACGCCCAATTCAAAATCGATCAATTTGTACTTTGCGGCCAACTCCCAGTGAGGAAGGGCATCTTCGCTGATTTCGGGAAGATTTGGCCAATCTTTATACACCTCATTCTCCTCAGAACTGCGCCCGAATGGTACAAGTGTATTGAGGCAATTGGGGACCAGCAGCAAAAGCGCCTGCAGCTCTTCCTGTACTTCTTTGGAATCTTTATCAAGTGTGTCAATTGCAGATTTGAGATCTGTTGTAATTGCTTTTGCAGCATCAGCCTCTGCCTTTTTACCTTCTTTCATCAGATTACCAATCTCCTTTGAGAGGCGGTTCAGCTCTGATTTTTTATCATCGCTGTCTTTTTGAATATTTTTTCTCTTGTCATCGGCCCCAATAATCTGGTCAAGAATGGTTACATCCTTGAAGCCTCTTTTTTCGAGACTCAGCAGTACGCGTTCCTTTTCGTCGCGAATAAATTGTACAGGTAGCATAGTAGAATAAAGGTATGGTGTTTGATATAAATGATTTCTATAAGCTTGAAAAATATCATAACATTCGTTGCCGTTGATATTTTAGCAAATATACTATTTGAATTTTAAAATTAAAGTGTATTTTTGCAGGAGATTATGATGAATTAAAACAGTTAGCAGTCAACAATATCCAACTTTTTACGTTTTTCAACAGATATTCCCACCAAATCTGTAAGAAGTAAGATCCAATTGCAGTCGAATGTTCTTCCTCCTTATTGGCAAATACAATCAAATCTGCCATTAAATCAATTCCCGAGAAAAACCATCCTTCATTCAATGCCTTAAGACATTGTAATACAGCTTTTTGCGCTGTTTATTTTAATCGGATTTCCGAAGGAACATACTTTCAAAGAATTTAAGATTTTTCCAATTACCAAGTCCTTATTTATTAATATAAATCAATAAATTACCTGTATGTATAACATACTTCAGTTGAATGAAATGTTAGTGCCTGACCTGCGCGATATAGCGGAAAGGCTTGATGTAAAAGGCTATAAAAGGCTGACTAAAAAAGAACTTATTTATAAAATCTTAGACTACCAAACAATACAGGGTAGTGACGAAGTAGAAAATGAGACTCCCAATGAGACTCCCAATGAGATTCCCGTTATTGAAGAGAACATTACTGTGGAGATTGAAAAAACTGAAACTCCAGAAAACAACAATCAACAGCTTCTGATCAATGAGGATCCCCGTGAAAAACGTGAAAGAGAATTAAACATAGAACGCGAGAAAAGGGCTGCAGAAAGAGCGCAGGGAAAAAAGGTAAACCCAAAATTCATAAAACGTTCCGAAGTCGAAAACTTTGAACATCGCAATAAAAAAATTGAATTGAAAAGCGAGGGCCAAAAGGAAGGTCCTCAGGACGAACAACAGGAAGGCTCTAAGGAATCAAAGGAGTTCAGAGAACAGAAACACCCGCAGCAGTACCAGAATCAGCAGTTTAAACAGCAGCAGTACCAAAATCAGCAGATACAAAAGCCCCGTTTCAACATTGATTTGGACGGTGCCATTCAAGGTGAAGGCGTTTTAGAAATTGGGCAGAATGAAAATTTTGGTTTTTTACGATCTGCCGATTACAACTACCTATCTTCACCCGACGATATTTATGTTTCTCCATCACAGATCAAACTTTTTGGTTTGCGCACCGGCGATACTATTCAGGGCTCTATCCGCCCGCCAAAGGAAGGTGAAAAATATTTTGCCTTGCTAAAAGTAGAAAAAATAAATGGCTGGAAACCTGAGGAAATCAAAGATCGCGTATCTTTTGACCACCTCACACCAATGTTTCCCACTGAGAAACTCAATAT
>JBIKQC010000195.1:0-8051 GCA_044349855.1 Saprospira sp. | reverse complement strand
GGTTGAAAAAGGTCTTTTTTTTACATCAACGGCTTAGAAATATTTGCCATAATAATTTGGCAATATGGCATTTATACAAACAATGCGCAGTTTTAACAGGTCACCCCTACGGGGCTTAAAAATTTTGTTTACAACTTAATACTAAGAACAGGTCGCTCCTCTGGAGCGAAAAATGGCTCCGTAGGAGTCAAATGTTCTTAGCTATAATTGAATAAGTTGAAAAAAAAGCCCCGTAGGGGTGACCTGTTTGATTGTTTAACAAGGTTTTGTGAATATATTAGTTTTATAAAATCCAACCCTTGATTCACATGATAAAGACAAAAAAAGGAACTGCAACAAATATAACTGTTGCAGTTTCTTTAGATTTTAAGGCTTGCATTAGATCAAATCACTAAAACTTGCTTACCAAAAGATCATTTCCAATAGATACAAATTTACAGTGGGTCATTGGGCATGCGAATAATTACATAGTCTTTTCAGCCCTTCAACAAAAAATATTGCGGGTTCCGAAGGCGAACTCAACAACGCAAAAGAATACTCAGAATAAAACATTTTATCTATACAAGCTAGGGCGGAGAAAATGAGCATAAAGCTTACTTTCTCCGCTTTTATTATTTTTAGACTTTATTTTCTTACTTAGATTATATTTAAATTTGCATAAATCAAGTAAACTGACAAAAAAATGACATTTAAATGCCCTGCTTAGACTACTTTTGTGTGCGGGAAATTGTTAAAAATAATTATTTGCGATTCAATTTCTGACCTGCAATCTAATATTCAATTAGTAACACACTCAAATTCAAACTATACTGCGCACTGAGCTGCATCGACATGGATACGATCTACAGTTATAAAATCATTACCATCACTCATAAAAATACTCATTTGAATGATATCGGGCAGTTTGTTCTTCCCGACACAGACACAAATGAATCATTTCAGCGTAAACTCAATGAAGTTAAGTCGCTCATGGGGATGAAGGAACTGATGTACCTTGCAACCTGCAATCGGGTTATGTTCTTTTTTGTATCAGATGATAATGTTGACGGTAAATTTTACCCAAAGCGCTTTTTTCATACTGTTTATGGACATCTTGATAATGAAATATTAGAAAGAGGCATAGAAGCTTCAAATATTTACGAAGGTGTAGAGGCCATTTCCCATCTTTTTGAAGTGGCGGCCTCTATGGATTCTATGGTGGTCGGCGAACGCGAAATCCTGCGTCAGCTTCGTGAAACATACGAAAAAAATAATGCGCTGTGCCTTACAGGAGATTCCATTCGTTTGGCTATGCGTTTTGCCATAGAAGCAGCCAAAAAGGTTTATACAAGCACCCGAATCGGTGAAAAACCCGTTTCCATTGTTTCCCTTTCCATCCATAAAATGCTTGAAAAACAGTTACCTGCAGACGCAAGGTTTCTGCTCATCGGCGCCGGACAAACAATCAGACTTGTTATCAAATTTTTACAGAAACACGGTTACAAAAATATTTCTGTTTTTAACCGAAGTTTACAGCCTGCGAAGCAATTGGCTTCTATTCTTTCCGGAAATGCCTATACACTAGATCAGCTCAGCAGCTTCAAACAGGGTTTTGATGTCGTTTTTGCAGCTACCGCTTCTACCGAACACTTATTAACCGAAATGGTTTACGGCGAAATTATTGGGGAAGATAAGGAGCAAAAATTATTGATTGACCTTAGTATACCCGCCAATATCGAACCTCTTATTGCCGAAAAACATAACGCAGTTTACATTCCTATAGAAAATCTGAAAGCTTTGGCTCAGGCTAATATTGGTTTCCGAGAACAGGAATTGGGTAAATCCCAGATTATTGTGAATGAATATGTCGACAATTTTCAAACTGCTTTTAAAGAACGCCAGATAGAATTGGCTATGCGTGGAGTGCCCGAACAAATAAAGGCCATACGCGCACATGCCTTGAATAGTGTATTCAAAAACGAAATTTCAGAGTTGGATGAACAGCAGCGCGAACTTTTTGACCGTGTACTTGCCTATATGGAAAAACGTTGTATCGCCATTCCGCTCCAGGTTGCTAAAGAAAAATTGGCACATTCCTAATCTCAATTGTTCGTTGATTGATATCAGTGTTTTCATGACATTTTGATACATGATGCGCTACCCAAATAATCATGAGCAAAATAATCATCGGCACCCGAGGCAGCGAACTTGCACTTTGGCAGGCACACTTTATAAAAGGACAATTGGAAAACATCGGTCAGGAAGTTGAGCTAAAAATCATTACCACCAAAGGCGATGCCATTCAACACCTAAGCTTCGATAAAATTGAAGGCAAAGGCTTCTTCACCAAGGAATTGGAAGATGCACTCCTTAGCGGAGAAATAGATTTGGCTGTTCATTCCATGAAAGATCTGCCCACTACTCAGCCTGAAGGACTACGCATTGCTGCAATTTCTTATCGCGACCTGCCCGAGGATTGGCTTATCATCAAAAAAGATTCGATGGATAGCGGCAGAGTGTTGAAACTGAAGGCCAATGCACTTGTAGGCAGCTCATCGGCCCGACGTAAAGCTCAAATACTGTCTATCCGTCCCGATGCGGAAATTAAAGACATAAGAGGAAATGTGCCAACTCGATTGGAAAAACTCAGGAAGGGTGATTATGATGCTATTTTATTGGCCGGAGCAGGATTGAACCGTCTGAAAATTGATCTGAGCGAATTTGAAGTGCTAAAATTTAGTCCGCGGGAATTTGTGCCTGCACCTGCACAGGGTGTTTTGGCCTTACAAATCCGACATGAAGATAAACTGCTATATCAGTTGTTGCGTAATCTGCATAATTCAGATGTTGTCCAATGCACAAATGTGGAACGCAAAGTATTGCAACTTTTTCAGGGTGGCTGTCATCTGCCATTGGGTGTTTATTGTGAACGCGACGATCAGGGTTATTTCCACGTTTGGGCTTCACAGGCCGATGCATGGAATGCTCCATTAAAAAGGGTTCAGATGTCTTCTTCTACACATGCAGGTTTGGCTGAAAAGGTCTACAAAGCACTTTTGGCAGCAGACTCAGAATAAACAAAAAATAATAGTTTATCAATTAAAGACAAAAACAAGCAATTCCCATAGCTTTTAGCCTAAGACTTTGGACTTTCGCCTTTTTACCCTATCTTTGCACTTTGAAAACAAAAACTGGTGCAAACCAAGAACATGTACAGTCCAAAACTCATCATTTTCACAGCCCCTTCTGGAGCGGGAAAGACAACAATTGTAAAACATCTGCTCAAGGTTCGCAATGACCTTGCTTTCTCCATTTCGGCCTGTACACGTACGCAACGTTATGGCGAAGTGAATGGTATGGACTATTATTTCCTCTCAGTTTCCGAATTTAAGAAAAGGGTTGCTGACGGTGATTTTGTAGAGTGGGAAGAAGTATATGAGAATCAGTTTTACGGCACATTGAAACCTGAAGTAGAAAGACTGTTAAACTTAGGGAAAAATGTTATCTTTGATATTGATGTAAGAGGCGCTGTCAATATCAAAAAACATTATCAGGATCATGCGCTTACAATCTTTGTTGCGCCTCCCAGTCCTGAAGTACTTTTTGAAAGACTAAAGAAGCGTAAAACAGAAGATGAGGAAAGTCTAAAGAAGCGTATCGCACGCGCTCGTGAAGAACTAACTTATGAAAGGAAATTTGATGTTACTTTGATAAACAATGATTTGGAAACTGCTTTGAAAGAGGCTGAGCATATTGTAGAAACCTTTATTCTTGAAGGCTTTGAGGGAATCAAAAAATACGAATATGGAAACGGCAATCACCAATGATATACGTGTAACTGTAGAAGTTATATATCAGCCAAGTTACTCAAAACCAATGAAGAATGAGTTTGTATTTGCATATCGCATCACTATTGAAAACATTGGAAACCAAGTTGTACAACTCATGAGGAGACATTGGTTTATCTGGGATTCAAATGCCGTGCAGAGAGAGGTGGAGGGTGACGGAGTAGTGGGTGATCAGCCGGTGCTTAATCCCGGACAAAGCTATCAATATGTTTCCGGCTGTCCTCTTGTCACAGAGATGGGTACAATGGAGGGTTTTTATACAATGAAATACATCGAAAACGCTAAAGAATTTGACGTGCAGGTGCCGAGATTTCAGATGATAGCCCCTTTTAAGAACAATTAATAAAAAAATCTTACTTTAAAATATCACCCTGCTTCCGGAAACGGAGGCAGGGTTTTTTGCTGTTCATGAACTTAATCCTACTGTTTATAAATTGTCAGAATTTTTGACTTTGTATTTATTTAGTTTTACAGGTGCATACAGTATTGGATTTGGAGATGGCAACAATTGGAATATAACCTCAGGTCCGAACGGCATTGATACATTTGACGTAACCGGGTACATCGTAACCGACTGGTATCATTTGTAATCACAAAATGCGGGATGACTTGGTCTATTTATTTGGCTTCCTTTTGCCTTATCTTTAAATTCTAAAAAAAATGATATGCCGGGAACTCTAGCGGCAAAACATCAGTTGTTATAGTTCTTGACAATTTAAATCAAGGTTTAATAAATCCCGAAATAACATGGCAATCCTTGCAAATGATTTCAGCAGCATCTTCTCTCCCGACAGCTGCCTCGGTATTTACAGAATCATCAGCGATTACATTTCACTCAAAGGACAATTGGATCAGAAGGACAAACAAACCTGGTATTTTCAGCAGGGCTTAGATTCCAATCAAAAAAGGCTTGAAGCCATTAAAAAAGAATACGAAATTATCCGAAACTGCTACAACAGCAATACTGCTGCACAATTTGAACAGCAACTTGTTGATTTGGAACTTGATAAAGAAAAAATACTAAAATCTCCTTCCGGTTTTACCAAAGCTGTATCATTTGGAACAAATAAGCGACAAGTCGCAAGGATTGAGGAATACCTTTCCATGAAAGAAAAGGAAATTCAGCTCCTTCCGATTGACCAATATCAGGCTTTTTAATAACGCCCTATCTTAATCTCCCTTTCCCGGGAGCATAAAATCATAGCTGCATATGCGGCCTGATAATTCTTTGTCAATATAAAACCTTCAAACAATGGAACCGAATTACAGACAGATTTTGCTGGACAGTTTTGGAAAAATTTATGAAGAGTCGAAAGACTGTAAATTGCCAATCGGGCATTTTGAAAAACTTGAAGCGGAGTTGCGGTCAATCTCCAATTATTTTAATACTTCCGAAACGGAGTCCTTTTTTATTGCCATGATATTTGCTTTGAACTGCAATGGAAGTTCTGTGGATATGAATGACCTGAGACATTATATAGATTGCAGCCCAATGATGTTGTTAGGATTCAAAGAAGATTTTGACAGGCTTTGTAATACCGGAATTCTTTTTAAAGAAAAAGCCAGAAGACATCAAAACTTTAACGCCACAAATGAGCAGTACTCCATCAATCCGATGGTCAGCAATGCTATTCTTCAAAATCAGCCATTGCCGCAATTAAAAAATAACGAAATGGATTCTGTTGCTGAGCTGCTTGAAAAATTGTCTGAAATGTTGGATCAACGTAGTGAAAGGGATATTAGCAGTATTGAACTTCATATTTCCAGCTCTGAACTGCTTCAGAAATCAACACATTTTCCGCTCGTCGAAAGAATTTTGAAGATGGGGCTTGAAATTGAAAATATAATAGTCTTTCTCTCTCTTGTTTGGAAGAACCTGGAAGGTAAAGAACGTCTCGACTTAAATTATATTACTTCCACAATGTTCGATTCCAGCGTCAAGAGGTTTAAATTCATGCAGGGATTTATTCATTCCAGTAATCCATTGTTACAAAATGGTCTGATTGAAATACAGGAGTCGAATTTTTATAATGATACAGAAGTAACGCTGAGCGAAAATGCCAAAATAATGCTGGAAGAATGCGGCTTGAAGCTTTATTTGAAAATTAAAAAAAGGGAAAATGTCATTTCCCCGGAACAGATTAGCGATAAAAAACTAATTTTCAATGAGGGAGAAATGATACAGCTTGATTTGCTGCGCGGCCTGCTTTTTGGCAATAAACTGAACGAAATGCAGGAAAGGCTTTCGGCCAAAGGCTTGCCAAAAGGAATTAATGTTCTATTACACGGTGCCTCCGGTACCGGAAAAACAGAGACAGTGTTGCAGATGGCCAAAGAAACGGGCAGGGAAATTATGAAGGTGGAAATCAGTCAAGCGAAATCGATGTGGTTTGGCGAAAGTGAGAAAGTCATAAAACGCATTTTTAATGATTACAAGGCTTTTATGAAAAGTTCTGCAATTGTACCTATACTTTTTTTCAATGAGGCAGATGCGATTATTTCAAAGCGTCGAAATATTGGAAATTCTTCTGTTTCTCAAACCGAGAATGCCATTCAGAATATTATTTTAGAAGAATTGGAAAATTTTGAAGGTATTCTGATGGCTACGACCAACCTGGCCAACAATATGGATTCAGCTTTTGAACGTCGTTTTCTTTTTAAAGTTGAGTTTGTAAAACCGGACCAGATAACAAAGTCCAAAATTTGGAAACTTAAAATGCCGATTTTGTCTGATCTTGAGTGCGAAAAACTTTCGAAAAATTTTGATTTTTCGGGAGCACAGATTGACAATATAATTCGCAAACAGGAAATTTTTGAAATTCTCTACGGCGGTGATTTTAACTTTGCTCATGTTATTGGCTTTTGTGAAGAAGAATTATTGAACAAAGAAAGTTCTAAAATAGGTTTCTAAAGCACAGATATTATTACAATAAGAAAAAAAATGGGCTGCACCGAAGTGCAGCCCAAGTTCCTACAGTTATAGTCAAAAAATTGTTAGTACTTAATAAGTGCCTATGCCTGTTCTACTCCCGGGAGTGCTAAGGTTCCCTTTTCGCTTAAAAGATACCAAATACCGTCCTTGCGAACCTTGGCATTACCGTTTTCGAAAGCACGAACCGCTTCAAAGTTAATTTTACATATTTCGATGCCCTGTTCGTTTATAAATCCCCATTTTCCGCCTTTGTTGACGGGAGCATATCCATTTTCAAAATTACCAACCCAATCATATCGGAAAGCGCTTAGTTTTTTTCCCTGTTTGTTGATAAAAGTCCATTTGCCCTCATTTTTAGCTGCAGCATAACCATTGTTGAATGGGCGAATTTCATCAAAGCGTGGGGAAAGGATTTCTATTCCCTGTGCATTTACTAATCCGTATCTTTTGTCCAATCTCGTGATTGCCATTCCTTCCTGAAAGTAGCTGACAATTTCAGAACCACTTGCCGTAATTTCACCGCGACCAAGCAATGTGTGCTGTTCAAAATTAGAAATCAGTGTAGACTGGGCCATTGTTAGTTCTGAACTCAGCAAAGTGATGAAGAGCGCAAGTACTAAATTCATTGTTTTCATAAAATTTGTGTTTACGGTTTATTTAGTTGTATTTCTATTTGTCTTTGATGTTGCAAAAGTAACACCATGCTACCTCAACGACGATTATCCTCGACGATCCAGGAGCTTTTTTCGATCAAAACCAATTGAATATCTGATATTAACATAGTTTTAAGTGCTGTTAACCCGTATTTTGTAGGTCTGTGCCGGCAGATTCATCCTTTGGCTGACTCCAACAGCGCGAAAACAAAACTACATTCTGTTATTTATACTAATATAGTACATTATACTGTTTGTCATTTGTTTCAATGTTAATTACAGAATTTACATTGGAATGAAATTAAAGCAAACTTTTAATACTATCAATCCGATTATTAATATCTGCATAAAAAAACAGCAAAATCCATGCGGCGGATTTTGCTGTTTTAATGTGAGCATATTACGAAGAAACACTTTTACAAACATTTAACCCAAATCCGTCATTAGAAATTCTATTCGCTTCGCGGAGCCTTCGGGTTCCAAGCCTAAATTGCTATGAAACTAAGCACTTACTCGTTTTTTGGGTTTTGAACCGAAGGACCGTGAAACGAAATAGAGGTAACTATTTCTTCACCCCAAAAAACTCCGTGAGTACTTATTTTCTTTGCCCTTTAGGCTTTCATCACGAACTCTAATGAC
>JBIKQC010000194.1:0-8082 GCA_044349855.1 Saprospira sp. | reverse complement strand
TGGCAAAAGTACAAAAAAAACTTTTGCTAAGTCTATATTGTATGATGCCTTTTCTCTAAAAACTTTTATTTTTTTAAATGTTTTCCGTCTTCATAATTTTTTTGGCACGGAGGTTGGTATTATATGGTGAAAGCGATTTTAGCGAAAAAATATCAATTTAACTAAATCTTTAGTTTAAATTTCTTAAAATATAAGGAGATTTAACAAATATAAATCGTAATATTGTATAGCTAAAAATTTTATTCCTATACCGTTTTTATTATAATTTTGATCGTCAAGCATTTAGAATTTATTAGACAAAATTTTATCTGTATTATTTTATAACTTAAAAGCACTATTCAAAAATGAGAACTTTACTTAGCGGATTAACCATGTTCTTGTTCTTTACTTTCAGTACTTATGCTCAGGAAATCAAATTTGCCTCTAATGAAATAAATTATGGCAAAATAGACAAGGGCGCCAATGGTGAACGTGTTTTTAAATTTACCAACTCAGGTTCTGCCCCACTGATCATTCAAGAAGCAAAAGGAAGCTGCGGCTGCACTGTACCGACTTATCCAAAAGAACCGATTATGCCGGGCGAAAGCGGTGAAATCAAAGTAAAATATGACACTCAGCGTGTAGGCGCTTTTACTAAATATGTCACTTTGACAACCAATGCAGTGAATGAAACTTCAACCCGTCTTACTATCTCAGGTGAAGTGAAAGCTGAAGAACCTGCAATTGTACCTGCTACACCCGGTGTAACTCCTGCAAAATAATTATAAACTAACATATTCCATTCTTAAACACATCTTCTAAATTACATTTCATATGAAAACTCTTTTTTCAATTCTTGCGTTATTCTTTTTCGCAGTAAATTTCAGTTTTGCTCAGGATATTAAATTCGAATCTCTCGAAGTTAATTATGGTAATATTGAAAAAGGCGCCGATGGCGTTCGCGTATTCAAATTTACCAACAGCGGAGCCGCTCCTCTCATCATTGAAAACGCACAGGGAAGCTGCGGCTGTACTGTACCAACTTTCCCTAAAGAACCGATCATGCCAGGTGAAACAGGTGAGATCAAAGTAAAATATGACACTCAAAGAGTAGGTGCATTTACTAAATATGTAACCTTGACTACCAATGCTACTGGCGGCGCATCAACTCAGTTGAAAATCTTCGGTGATGTAAAACCTGAAGCTGCTCCAACTCCTGAAGCTCCTAAAAGCTTGTTCAACCAATAAGATTAGCTGAATCAGCTAAAAAATAAGCCCTGACTAAGTTCGGGGCTTATTTTTGCTTGATTCAACTAAATATTTAGTTATCCGGGCAGCGCTCGGTTTTTTTATACGTTCTATAACTAATAAATTAGTTAACATAAAAACTTATCAAAATGAAACAAATCTTTATTCTTGCCATTGTGGTAATCTGCAGTGCGAACAGTTATGCTCAAAAAATTGAATTTGAAGCCCTTGAAATTAATTATGGAGACCTCTTAAAAGGTGCTGACGGAACGAGAATTTTTCGATTCAAAAATGTAGGCGACGCTCCTTTGGTCATCAATGATGTGCAAAAAACCTGCGGATGTACTTCTCCTTCCTTCACAAATGTGCCCGTCATGCCTGGAGAAAAAGGAGAGATCTTAGTTAAATACGACACACAACGTCTCGGGCAATTCACAAAAGTTGTAGTAGTTCATTCCAATGCAAAAGAACAGGAAAATTTACAGCTGAAAATTTTTGGCAATATTAAAGAAGAAGCTTCTCCTGTTCCGGGGAAAGAAGATGGTTTGTTTAAACAATAAAATACCCTAAGACTTTAGTAACATCTAAAGTCTTTTTTTTAAAAAAAATTAAAGACCCTCATCTTTGTTTTAGTTTAAAATAAGACTGAGATTTGTAAAATTAAATCTACGAGAGATTTCGTAGCTATTTTACTTGGATGGAGTAAGTCCATAAAACTTAAAAAATAAAACATCATGTGGAAAGAAGAAAACAATCAATTGAAACGCAGTTTTGAATTTAAAAACTTTGTAGAAGCTTTTACCTTTATGACTAAGGTAGCTTTTGCAGCTGAAAAAATGAACCATCATCCCAATTGGAGTAATGCCTACAACAAAGTTGATATAATGCTATTCACGCATGAAGCAGAAAATAGCATTACAGAAAAAGACATAAAACTTTCAAAGGAAATTGATAAGATTTTTAAAAAAGAATAAGGAAGAGCTAAGGAACGAGTTTGAAATAAAATCTATCCACAAATAGAAATTATCAAAGCTGAAAATAAAAGGCACAATAAAAGAGGAAACGACTCCTGTTCCAGTAAAAGAGGGCAGTTTGTTAACAAAATAAATGTGCTGCAAAAATTATACAGCAATGCATAAGATCAATTATACGCTTGACTTGAATCATTTTTATGTTGAATAAAAACTATGATTTTTGTATCAAATTATAAAATAATAGTATTTATTAACAATTCAAAATAATCTAATTATGTCAATCGTAGAAAGAAAACATCAACTCAATCCCCTGCAAAAATCATTTTGGAGTGATTTATTCGACCGTGAACTTGCTTGGCCTTCATTACTTCGTGACGGGGAAATACTGCCTGCTATCAATATCAAAGAAAGTGAAAATCAATATGATTTGGATTTGGCAGTACCGGGTTACAAAAAGGATGATTTCAATGTAAGTATTGAAAAAGGGATACTGACAATAAAAGCGGAAGTAAAAGAGGAAAAAGAGGAAAAGAAAGAAGGATACTCCCGAAAGGAATTCAGTTACAGATCATTTGAGCGCAGTTTTGCGCTGCCCGATCATGTAAATGAGGACAGTGTTCAAAGTAAATATGAGAATGGTCTGTTGCATGTGATTCTACCAAAAATCTCAAAGGAAGTGGTAGTTGAAAAAAGAAAAAATATTAGCATAGCCTAAACAAATCCAAAAATTTTATGACAAAACCCGCTTTATGGTGGGTTTTGTTATTTATAAGACATGTCAATTCTAAAATTTAAGTTCCTTCAACATTCTTTCAAATTCCTCGGGAAGTTCAGCTCTCAAGGTGATTATTTCGCCAGAAACCGGATGTGGCAAAACAAGTGAATCTGCATGCAGCATCATGGTATTCATATTCCATTTTTCCAAAAAAAGTTTATTCTGTTTGTTGCAGCCCCAGGGGCGGTCTCCGATAATCGGGTGTCGCAGATGATCCAGGTGTCTGCG
Organism: Saprospira sp.; assembly: GCA_044349855.1. Lineage (GTDB taxonomy): Bacteria > Bacteroidota > Bacteroidia > Chitinophagales > Saprospiraceae > Saprospira. The sequence goes on along the minus strand of JBIKQC010000194.1, from coordinate 4,878 downwards.
AATCTGATGCATGCGTCCGGTACGGGGAAAGGCTTCAATCAGCGAATAGCGCGATGTTTGGTGTTTGCCAAAGGGAATTTCCAATTCTGTGTGTTTCAGGCAGCGGAAAAAAGTCTCGGCTTCCTGAATTTTTCCCTTTTCGTTCGCCAAAGGGTGATTAAGATTGATCTCTTCGGGAAAAAATCCGCGAACAATGGCCAGATACCTTTTCTGGACAGCGCCGCCTTCCATCAGTTGCTGCAGCTTCTTTGCATTTTCAGAACTCAAGGCAAAAAGCAGGACCCCACTTGTTTTTCTGTCGAGTCGGTGAACCGGATAAACATACTGATCCAAGGCATCCCGAACCAGCTGCAGGGCAAATTCTGATGCATCAGCGGCAATAGAACTTCGGTGTACGAGAAGGCCGTTGGGTTTATTGATGGCAACAAAATCCTGATCTTTGTATATAAAATTCACCTTATTTAATGTGTTAATCTTGTCACAAGTGACGAGACAAGTTGTGGTAACGTGTTGATGTTCCTAATTCCTAATTCCTAACTTATGATACTTGATATCTGATACCTTAAAAATCAAATTTCAACTGAATCCATTCCTCGGCATCATCATCCACAGCTCTATGCAAATTGGAGGCTGCAAGGCCCAACAGTCTTACATTTTCATAAGCATTGCGGCTTTCCCGAAGTAATTGCATTGCAATTTCATTGATTTCTTCCTGGCTGTAAATGTAATAATCTTTGGAACGGCTTCGCGTAATGACGACAAAATCTCCTGTTTTTATTTTTAAAGTGATGGTTCTACCAAAGTTATCGGCTTTTTGCAATCGGGCATAAAAACGCGGTAAAAGTCGACCCAATACGACTTCAATTTCATGTTCCTCAGAAATATTTTCATCCAATGTTCTTTCAATTCCCAATGATTTTCTTTTTCGGTCATTGCGCACAGGGCGGTTGTCTATACCTCGGACAATATCATAATAAAAAAGACCAACTTTGCCGAAGCGCTTAGCTAATGCAATTTTTGACCAGTTTTTCAGATCTGCTCCTTTAAAAATACCGTACTGCTGCATTTTATAGGCAGTCACCTTCCCTACTCCGTAAAATTTCTCAATCGGCAATTCCTCCAGAAATTGTTCTGCCTTTTCAGGATGAATCAACGTGAGCCCGTTCGGTTTTTGAAGATCTGAGGCAGTTTTTGCCAAAAATTTACAATAGGAAATTCCCGCAGAACAGCTTAATCCTGTTGCTTCAAAAACTTCTATTTTTATTCTTTTGGCCAATTCTACCGCGAGCGGTTCCCCCATTTTATTTTCCGTCACATCTAAAAATGCTTCATCCAAAGAAAGTGGTTCAATAAGATGGGTATAACGTTCAAAAATAGCATGAATCTGATTGGAAGCTTCCTTGTATGCCTGAAAACGTGGCGGGACAAAGATCAGCTGCGGACAAAGCTGTTTGGCTTTCCAGCCTGGCATTGCTGAACGCACTCCGTAAACACGGGCCTCATAACTGGCAGTAGTTGTCACACCTCTATGTTCTCCACCGCCAACAGCAATGGGCTTGCCACGCAGTTCCGGAAAATCGCGCTGCTCTACTGAGGCAAAAAAAGCATCCATATCAATGTGGATAATTTTCCGATGTATCTGACGTTTTGACATTAAACAGTTTTGGAATCTTTTTTCCCAGTAAAATATATATTCCCGCTATCAATGACATCGAGATCAATAAAAAAATACCTGTGATGAAAACCCTAAGCAAGCCCAATTTGGGGACATCCAAAAAAGGATAAGGATATTTTAGACCCAACCCACCCAACAATAGCACCCAAAAGAAGTAAATAATCGGGAATAACATCCAGAAAGGCAGTTTTTTAAATGACAGTTGCTGCTTGTCTACAAATATAAGCCAAAAAATCAAAAAAATCAAGGGGTTCACCCAATGCAAAAGCTCTCCTACCCACCATTGCAGACCTTTTGGATTCCAAACATCCTGCAAAAGCAGATGATAAACAATACTGACAAAGGTAATATATGTAAGAATAGCCGTGGCTGACTCTGCTTTATTAAAAAATGTGCCTTTTTTAATTTGTGATGAAAAAATTCCAAAAAAATAAAAAAGCCATAAAAGCAGGTTGCTGTCTACGGTAAAAAAAGTTGTCAGCCGCAATGCTGTATAAAAATCTGCATGAGGAGCCGATAAGGCAATCCAAATCTGTAATAGCAGAGCAACAGTCTCCATAAGGAGTCCAAAAAAAAGAAAAAGTAACTTTGCCATTGGTTCAGTAAAACATATAGCCCACAACTTTGGTCATGGGCTATATGTTAAATCAATAGACTATAATTATTTGTTATCAGTATAAGGTTTAACATCTGTATCGTATTTCACTTCAATATTGTCACTGCCAACTTTTGTCACCACAAATTCAACACGGCGGTTTATCTGTCTTCCTTCGGAAGTAGTATTGTCTGCTACAGGTTTTCGTTCGCCAAAACCTTCATAACTAAGGCGCTCTGGAGCAATTCCACCTGTCTTGATGAGATAACTATAAACAGATTTTGCACGATTATGAGATAGGTTTATGTTGTAATTGTCATCGCCTTTGTCGTCTGTATGTCCATGAATTGCAATTTCCATACCTGGATGGGTATTTAACAGTTCAACAACTTCATTCAGCTGTTCGTTGGAAGCAGGTAACAAATCCCATTTTGCAGTCACAAAGAAAACGCGGTCCAATTTTACAACTTCACCAACTTTTATTGGGGGTTCAGGAATCGGATCGGGCTCAGGATTAACAAGATGTAATGCAACATCATCGATCCAATAATAAGCGTTTTCAAAAGTACCGGGATCTTTAACAGGGTGCATGGTTGTTTTTTCGTTGTCGAAAAAGTTACCAAGAACAAAATACATGGAACGGTTTGCTGATTTGATAATACCGGAATATTTCACCCATTCGCGATTATCTTTATTGATAATTTCTGTGACATTGAAATCAGGTTTCATTGTCAAAGGCATATAACTATTCTCAAACAAAGGTGTCGGAGAAAGTACAAATCCAATATTATTGGACGCAAATTTTGCATTATTATCCCGGCAGACCCAAAATTCATAGTAATAATCTTTACCTAATTTTGTAGGCTCGAGGAGTTTTACCTGAATATATTCGCGATAAGTATCACTCCTTAACGATTCCGGATTGTGCGTAAGAATCGCTACACATTTATAACCGGTATGTGTAGTATTATATTTTGCACCAAATCCTTTTTGTTTTTCAATTTCGGATGGTAGTACAATTTTTAAGTCGGGAGTAGTTCTTGTAGGACTTTTCCAATCTACCATATTAATTTTGAATGCAGCCGAACCGTCAACATCATCAGCAGGTTTTTTCCCCTGAACAATTTCGAAGCTGGGATTTGGAATAATGTTCGGACCTGAACCCTGCGGGGGTTGGGCATAAGCCAATACTCCGAGAAAGAGAAAGAGTGGCGTTAAGTATTTTTTCATTGTTAAACTTTTAGCATAAGTTTAATGTTTTGGCATCAAACTTATAAATGTGCAATTAAAAATTAAAGAAAATAATATTTGGGTAAAAAATCATTGTATGAAAATAATCAGTGACATAAAATTATAAAAATTCTGGTCACAAACTTAAAACGTTAAATAAATTTAAAATTACATTGGTAAGTTAAAAAAATTACAAATTTTTGATCAATTCCATTTTAATGATGGATTGACTTTTAGATTCAACTTTATATTGCTCAGCTGTTCTTATTCCCAACACCCAAATAATCTGACCTTCTGAGCAAACAATTCTTACTTTTTCTCTATCAAACCTTGATAGTTTAAGGTCTTTGAAAAGTTTACTCAATTTTTTGTGTCCGCTCATCCCAAATGGTTGGAAAACATCTGCATGCTGCCATGAACGCAGTATCAATGGAAACTTCAGTTTACCTGCATCGAAAAAAGTGATATTTGAATTATCTATTAGAATATCAGATACATTAACATAACTAAGCCTAATAATCCTATTATTTGAGCTGTCCCTAAAATCTAAAAATCCATTTTTTGGCGGTTCAGGAATAAAAATATTATTCTCATGCTCCACCTCAAATTTTCCCTGAAGAATTAGAAAATCATAACTGCGCAATAATCGATAATTTTCAGATTCATAAATTGCACCGGAGTTTAATTTTAAATGTTCTAAAATCTGTTCTGCCTGTTTCGAATTAAAACCGTAGGGTGAGATAATCTCGTACAGTATTGTAAGTGCTGCAGGTAATGATTTGAGTCCAGCAGTATTTATTTTAAAAAAACCGGTTTCGGTTACCTCTATCAGTTCTTTTTTGTAAATATCAATTGCCTGTTCAAATAGCCATTCCGCTTCAAGGAAATGTCGAAAATTGTTTGCAAATGTCTCGGTAAGGGCAGGGTTTATCTGCTCCAAAACAGGTATAATCTGTTGTCTGATTTTATTTCTTGTATATTTGACAGTAGCATTGGAACTGTCTTCCCGAAAAACAATACCCTCTTTCTGAGCAAATTCCAAAATCTCAGACTTTGACGTAAACATGAGCGGTCTGATGCGATTATTTTGATTGTTTTTGGGTAAAATACCGTGAAGTCCCCTGATTCCGCAGCCATTTGTCAGGTTGATTATCAGGGACTCAATGCTGTCGTTAAGATGATGCGCAGTGGCTAAGTAATCAAATCCTTCGCTTTCAAGCAACTTTTCAAGCCAATTGTATCGAAGGTCTCGGGCAACTATCTGAATGGAAGTTTTTCTTTCATTCGCTATAGCTGTAGTATTGAAATCAGTGCAAAACAGTTTTACATTCAGTTCATTAGCGAGATTTCTAACAAAGGCTTCATCCCCTTCGGATTC
>JBIKQC010000193.1:0-8092 GCA_044349855.1 Saprospira sp. | reverse complement strand
ACCGTGACCAACTTCGCGACGGCTGATACCACCACGACGGTTGATTTCGTTGGTAGAGAAAGATGGGAAGTTATAATGCAGGGTGAAACGCTCATAGAACTGTTCCATTGCATTGTCATTCAAGGATTCGTCCAATTTAGAACCCAGGGTAACTGTAGTCAGTGACTGCGTTTCACCGCGGGTGAAGAGTGCAGAACCGTGTGGAGAAGGGAGATAATCAATTTCTGCCCAAATCGCACGGATTTCATTCGGTTTACGGCCATCGAGACGAACTTCTGTAGTCAGAACTGCATCGCGGGTAGTTTCCCATTTCAAATCATCATAATAACGGTTGAAGAATTTCACTAAATCCTTCCATTCGTCAGCATATTTTTCTTTCAATTGAGCTTCAGCTTCTTCTTTGATCGCTTTAAAACCGGCACTGCGCGCAGCTTTAATTGTACCTGAAAGTGCCAAATCATAGATGCGCTGACGGCAAAGATCTTTAACAGCTGCTTTGATTTCTTCGTTTTCAACAGGTCCTTCAACCGGGCGAACCTCAGTAATACCTGTCAATTTGCGGAGTTCAACCTGCAGACTGCACTGTGCCTGGATTGCAGAATGTGCAATTTTAATGGCCTCGATAAGGTCAGCTTCCTGACACTCATGCGCCTCACCTTCCAACATAACAATATTATCAGCACTACCTGCAATAATAAAGTCCATATCGGCACCTACCAATTCCGAACGTGTAGGATTTACAGTCATTTCACCATTGACACGGGCAATGCGAACTTCTGAGATTGGGCCATTGAAAGGAATGTCAGAAACCATGATTGCAGCAGAAGCAGCAAAAGCAGCCAATGCATCCGGTAAAATTTCACTATCAGCCGAAATCAGAATAACATTAACCTGAGTTTCACATAGGTAATGCTCCGGGAACAATGGACGGATAGCGCGGTCAATCAGACGTGAAATCAGAATTTCGTAGTCAGAAGGACGAGCTTCACGTTTGAAGAAGTTGCCCGGGATACGTCCGCCTGCAGCAAACTTTTCGCGATAATCTACTGAAAGCGGGAAGAAATCCTGTCCTTCACTGGCTTTGTGTGCTGCTACAACTGTAGCCAAAAGCATTGTGTTGCCACAACGGAGCATAACGGAACCATCGGCTAAAGCAGCGAGCTTACCTGTTTCCAAAATAAATTCCTTTCCGGCAATCGTACCGGATACGCGAATCGGGATTTGTTGACCCATTTTGTTAATTTTAAAATAATAAGAAAATTGGTTGCCGATTGAGCATAACAGTTGTGTGAATATCATTGCTGATAATCATACTGTACTCAATACAAATGGCATTACTGCTCGGGCGAGCTATGTGGTTGGTTGCAAAAATTGAGAAGTTTTTGCGGAACTCCTCAGGTGGTTGCACAATATTACAAAAAAAAATGCCTTCTGCAAAACAGAAGGCATTTAATTTTGAATTATCTTTTTATATCGCGATTGTTGAGTGTATCGCGAATACCAAGCTCTACAATAAGGGTACGATATCTCGCCAAATCTTTTTTCGCGAGGTATTTTAACAATGCCTTACGCTGACCTACCATAATAATTAAAGAACGACGAGTTGCGTGGTCTTTGTGGTTGGCTTTCAAGTGATTAGACATGTGTGCGATGCGGTAAGTAAAAAGTGCAATTTGACTTTCTGTTGAACCGCTGTTGGCAGTTGAACCGCCAAATTTTTGGAAAATCTCTTCGAGATGTTCCTTGTTTAAGTACTCTGACATTTTTTTTTGTTTAAAAGGTTTACCAATCGAGATTACGGAAATCATTTCTTAGCGGCTGCAAAGATATGCTAATTTATCTAAATAGTAAATCTTTTTATTTTTTTATACATAATTATTTTGGCAGCATTTTCACTACGGGTTCAGGCAAAAACATGGAAACATCCTTACCGCCTTTCAAGATCTCACGCACAACGGTAGAACTGAAGTAATTGTACTTGGCATCTGAAATAAGCAGTACTGTTTCCAGGCCATTTCCAATATCCTTGTTGAGCATAGCGATAGTCGCTTCGTAATCAAAATCAGTACCATTACGCAAACCGCGCAACAGAAAACGGGCGCCTTTATCCTCACAAAAATCGGCTGTCAGTTTTTGAAAAGCCTCCACATCAACTTTATCGGTATCCTGAAAAGTTGCTTTAATAAAGTCGATACGCAACTGTTCTTCAAAGAAATATTTCTTGGAAGAATTAGCACCAATTGCTATAATAATTTTGTCGAACAATGGCAATGCACGTCTTACAACGTCCTCATGTCCTTTTGTGAAGGGGTCGAAAGACCCGGGGAAAACGGCTATGCGCATAATTTTAAAATGTGGTGATGTGGTGATGTGCGGATGTGCGGATGTGCGGATTTCATTCTATATCTCTAAAAAATCAGATACTTAAATAACTTCAAAGTATTCTAACCATGTAGTATTTACGAAGAGTATGAATTGCAATTGAAAATTTTAACAATTTGGCAATCCATTTGTGATAAAATCCGCACATCCGCACAACTTGTCCCGACCCCAGACGGGATCTTCTCATTCGCACATTAATCTTATTTTTTCACAAAAGGCAGAGCCGAAACCTTAGCTTCAATCTGCTTTCCGCGGATATCAATATATATAGCAGTATCCAATGCTGCAAATTCACTTTTCACATAGGCAAGTCCGACAGGATAGCCCAATGTGATAGAAGTTGAACCGGAGGTAACTACCCCAATTTCATTGCCGTTGGCATCCTGAACAGAGTAACCGTGACGGGCAGGACGTTTGTCATTCACAACAAAACCGACTAGTTTGCGTGCAGAGCCATTTTCTTTGTGATTGACACAGAAATCGCGACCGATAAAATCACCCTTTTTAAGTTTGGTAATCCAGCCCAAACCTGCTTCAATAGGTGAAGTGGTATCGTCGATATCATTGCCATAAAGGCAGAAGCCCATTTCGAGTCGAAGTGTGTCGCGTGCACCGAGGCCGATAGGTTTGATTCCATAGTCTGCTCCAGCGGCAAAAACAGCATCCCAAAGTTTGGCTGCATGCTCATTGTCAACATAAATTTCAAATCCGCCAGCACCGGTATAACCTGTAGCAGAGATCAGTGTGTTTTCAATGCCGGCAAAAGTACCTTTATTAAAGGTGTAATATTTCATTCCGGCAAGATCCATTTCAGTCAAACTTTGCAGAGCAGCAGCAGCTTTTGGTCCCTGTACAGCAAGCAGAGAAGTTTTTTCGGAAATATCCGTCATTTTAGCTTCGAAAGAATTGTGGCTGCTGATCCAATTCCAGTCTTTCTCAATATTGGAGGCATTTACAACGAGCATATAAGCGCGTTCTCCAGCAGAACAATTGTCTTCGGCCAAACGATATACGAGCAGGTCATCTACAATGCCGCCTTTGTCATTTGGTAGGCAGGAATATTGTATTTCTCCAATTTCCAGTTTGGAAACGTCATTGGAAGTCACTTTCTGAATTAGATCCAAAGCCTGCTTTCCTTTTACGATAAACTCGCCCATATGTGATACGTCGAAAACACCTACAGCATTGCGTACTGCATTGTGCTCTTCAATAATACCTGCATAAGAGACGGGCATTTCATAACCAGCAAATGGAACAATTTTAGCGGCCAAAGCTACATGTTTGTCGTACAAGGATGTTTTTTTCATGATCGGATCCTAAATTAAATGGTTTAAAAGAATTTTGCAAAGCTATAAAAAAATAGGGAAAACGGAAAGTTTAAATTCAGCAATCTTTAACTAAAACCCTATCCTAGACAGGTTTTTAAACAAAATAAAGTGTTTTGGATATCAGTATGTTCATGAAAAAACCAATAAAGTTGAAGATTGGAGCATGTATTTGTATTAAGGGGGATAAAGTTGAACTGTTGAAATTTAATACCTTTTACATATACACCTGCACCGTCAGCACCACCATCGTAATCACTGTAAGCAAAATCAACAGCGGCATGACAAATTTCAGCCATTTATCGTAGGTAACGTTGACCATCGTGAGGGAGGCCAAAATGAGTCCGGTAGGCGTGATAAAAGCCATAAGTCCCATTCCATACTGATAAGCATTGACAACCACTTCGCGTGGAACGTCGACAACATCGGCAAGGGGTGCCATTATTGGCATGGAAAGCACGGCGAGTCCGGAAGAAGATGGAATAAAGAAGGAAAGTCCGGCATAAACAAACATCATGACATTGACAAAAAGCCCTTTGGGCATACCTTCTACCAGTCCGGAGGCAGAATGTAATAGAGTTCCGCTGATAGCTCCTTCGTCCATTAGCCAGCCGATACCGCGGGCAATACCGATAATAAGTGCCACATTCAACAGCTCATTGGCACCTTTTACAAACTGTTCTACAAAAATCTTTTCGCGGATACCGGCTATAACGCCTACCACTATCGCAGCAACAAAGAAGATAGAGGTCATTTCCATATACCACCAACCCAGCATGGAAACACCGATTATCATGATGATAAAAGAGGCTGCAAAAACAATCAGCGTCAATGAAATACGCCAGTTGAACTTTACAACTACATTGCTTTTCAACGCAAATGCCGATTCAATCTCATCTTTTTGAGCAAAAATGATTGATTTTGAAGGATCTTTTCTCACCTTTTCTGCATAGCGCATGATATACCAGATGCAGATTCCTGTGCCCAAAATGAGCATAAAAATTCGGCCATAGAGTCCTGTTGTCCAAGAAATTCCTGCCGCATCGGAGGCAATAATTGCCGAGAAAGGATTGACAGTGGACACCATTGTGCCAATACTTGACCCTAGATAAATAACGGCCAAAGCAACTATGGCATCGTATCGAGCAGCAATAAAAACGGGGACCAAAATCGGATAAAAAGCTATGGTCTCCTCTGCCAAACCAAAGGTGGTACCACCTAATGCTATCAAAATAGTAATAATAATAATCAGCAGCTGTTCTCTTCCCTTCAATGCCTGAGCCAAACGTCCCACACCTGCGTCGAAAGCACCTGAATAGTGCACTATACCTATAAATCCACCCAATATTAACACAAAAAGAATGACATCAATTGCCTGAATAACTCCCTGCAATGGCGACTGAATAAAGGCTACAACTCCTTGTGAATTGGATTCCCGACTGTAATAACTGCCTGGAATACCGATAGGTTTTTTAATACTGTTATCCTCAAATTTACTCATGGCAATTTTAATACCCAGCGAATCGAGTGTTTTTTGTTTGCCGGGCAATTCCATTTCCACATCAGACTTGATATGAATAAATACTTTTTTATCGGCATCGTATTTCAATTCTTCAAATTTACCGGCAGGTACCAGCCAGGTTGCCAAGGCTACTAGGGCGGCTATGATGAGTAGTACGGAATGTGCGGTTGGGAAGGATAGTTTTTTCATGGATTTATTTAGATTGTCAGATGTCAGATTTTCAGAGGGCAGATGTCAGATTTTCAGAAGGCAGAAGTCAGATTTTCAGAAGGCAGATTTTCAGAAAGCAGAAACTATATCTGATAATCTGAGATCTGATAATCTGAAAATCTATTTTTTTTCAATCGCCTTATAAGAAGCAACAATCCCTTTAATAAGTGAAGAGCTGAATCCTGAATGTTCCATTTCATTCAACCCCACAATGGTACAGCCTTTGGGCGTTGTAACTTTATCGATTTCCTTTTCAGGATGTTCATTTCTTTGAATGAGCAGTTCAGCTGCGCCTTTTACAGTTTGAGTGACGATTCTCGTAGCAGTCTGTGCATCAAAACCGACCTGAATACCGCCCTGTATCATAGCTCTGATAAAACGCAGCACATAAGCAATACCGCATGCGCCCATGATTGTGGCAGCTTCCATTAGTTCTTCATTTATGAACAGGCTCTCTCCTACTGTATCGAACAATGCTTTTACATCTGCTGTCTGTTCTTTGCTGCAGTTTTTTGTGTATAAACAGGTAAGCGATTCACCTACGTCGGCGGCAGTATTGGGCATTGCTCTAACAATGGGGAATTCTGAGCTGCCAATAAGCGTTTCAATCTGTAAAACACTGATCCCCGAAGCCAATGAAATCAAAATGTGCTTTTGTGAATTTAACACTGCTGAGATTTCGTTCAAAACGATTTCTACATTATGAGGTTTAACAGCCAGTATAATTATATCCGATGCAGCGGCAGCCCTAACGTTATCGGCCATAGTCTGTACACCCTGATCGGCCAGAGACTTTAAGGAATCAGGATTTCTACGGGTAGCAATAACATTTTCGGCTTTGTAACCGTTTTCAATCAATCCTCTTGCAATGGAAAATCCAAGATTTCCGCAACCAATTATTGCAATATTTTTCATAAATAACAATTTACATATAAAAGCAGGGCATGAAACAAGACATTCATACAAAAGTAATGATTCCCAGCACAAATTGAAAAAATAAAATTAAAGCAATGTTGAAGATGGCAAGGCTTTTGCAAGTTCGGAAAAAAGTCGTATTTTTAAAATTCTAATATCCGATCCCCCTGTTTAATTCACCGACTTTTTGGATTTTAAACGTTTTAATAACTGTAAATCAAGATCATGAAACAAAAACTACTTAGTTTTTTCAGCCTCTTAGTAATGATGGGCATGTCAAATATGCAGCTGAGTGCACAGGCCGAGATGGTGAACTATGAAGAAACCTGGCAAAAGTTTCTGAAAGAACCGCTTACTTCCGCAGTGAGCAAACTTACAAAACCTGAAAAAACCAATACAGGTGACTACCTGAAGTATTGCCTTATGTATGCTACCTCTTACTTCTGTGTCGAAAATCTGAAAGATGCACAGGATCAGATGGCTGAAATAAAAAAAATAAACCCGGCCGAATATGCAAAAATACCCGGCTACAAAGAGCGTTTCGACGATCTTAGCAGCAAGATTGAAGCCTATTATAAAATTGATGAGCTTTGGAACAGCTTTCTGCTGAACCATGGCATCACACATGCCGATCTTGACAAAGTACCTCAGGGTAAAATGGTCTGCGAAAAAGGCACACTGGCTAAATATTTCTATATGTCAGCCTATGCTTTCTATTGCAAGGGCAATATTGCTGGCACCAAAACCGATTTTGAAAACAAAGTGCTGAGTCTTGTTGAAAAGGCCAATTTTGATCCTAAAAAAGTTGCCGGACTTCCTGATGAAATAAAATTCATGAAAGAAGTTTTGCGTGTAAATACCCTTTTGTCAACTGCCTGGACCCAATATACAAGCACAGATAAATCGCCCGGGTTTGCTGAAGATTTGAAGGTGATTGAATGTTATGTTATCCCCAACATGAAAATTTACATGCTTCGTGCCATGACAGATGTTTGTAAAAACGGTTCAGAGATGTTAAAAAAAATCAAAGAACTGCAAAAAATCAATACACATACCGTTCCTGCAGATCTGCAGAGCAAAATAGACTGGTTGGACTCTGAGGTTAACAAATACAACGGTAATCTTGCAAATCTTAACAAAGCATGGCAGGAATTCGTGCCTTCTGACAAGGTGGACAGCGGTACCAATTACAAAGGTTTTTATTGCGAAAAAGATGCTCAGATTAAATCCTATATCATTGAAGGTACAATTGAATACTGCACCAAAGGCGCTGAAATGCTCGAAAAAATTGCGGCCCTGCAAAAAGAATTTAACCCGGCACTTGATAATATAACTAAAGAAAAGCTGGCAAAACTGCAGGCTAAGGTTAAAAAGGAAATCGACAATGTTGCCCTTTTGACTAAAGCTTGGGAAGAATTCAGCAGTACTGATACCAATGTTATTAACACAAAATTCCCTTATGAATACTGTGATAATGAAATGCTTATTCAGGCTTATATCATGGACGGCCGTCTCGGTATATGTTCAAGGGGTCAGGCGCGGGTTGAAGATATTGCAAAGTTTAAAAAGTCTGTTAAAGTTGATCTCAGCACTGCTACAGCAAGCAAATTGGCTGATTTTGAAGCACGCGTAGCGCTAATTAACAAAAACAATGAAGACCTTAATAAACTTTGGTCAACATTTATTTCAAATAATGATACAATTGCTACACCATACACAGTATCTGAAAAATATTGCG
>JBIKQC010000192.1:0-8112 GCA_044349855.1 Saprospira sp. | reverse complement strand
TATGGATTTTCCGGAATATAGGCTTCATTGCGAGGAATTTGAGGTCGGACTTTTACTGAAAGATTTGAACTCTGAAACAATTGTAAACGCTGTAAATAGTATTCTTTTGGAAGAAAAACGTTATAACGAACTGAAAGCAAATTGTCGTCGAGCAAAAGCAGTCTGGACCTGGGAACAGGAAGCTGAAAAACTATTGCTTGTTTACAAAAAACTATTTTTATAAAAAAGGGGCATCCGCCTTGGAACGGACACCCCCCTACCCAAAATCCCAAACATGAAAAATCTTAAACTGGAATCATTTTAATGAAAAAACTGCTCTCAGATAGATCTTAATTACTCTATTACAATTGTTTTTTGCTTTGGCTCATCCACTTTTGCTGCTTTTTTGGGTATAAACAGTCTGAGAACGCCTGATTCATATTTTGCCTCAATCTTCTCGGCTTCTACCTTATCCTCGGGTAGACCAAAACTGCGCTTGAAGCTGTAAAATCCAAATTCTTTTCGGGTAAATTTCTCCCCAGTCTCCAGTTTATCTTCTTTCTTTTCAGTACAAATGGTCAGAATATTATTTTCCAACTCGACTTTAAAATCTGATTTTTCCATCCCGGGTGCAGCTACTTCAATTTGGAAACCCTTTTCAGATTCTTTTACATTGATAGCCGGAGTCTGCAATTTATTTTCTTGAGCTACAGGGAATAAACGGTTGCGCATTGCTGCATCGCCAAAAAATTCATCGAAAAAAGTAGGCATTGGATTTCTTTTGATTGTAGTTTTCATAAATCTCTATGTTTTTGGTTTATTGATAAGTTAATTTTATAATTTACTTTCGAAAGACAATAACTGATATTCAAAGTCTGTGCCGTCTAAATTTTAACTTTAGACAAAACTGATCCCTATTTTATCATTCAACAAATTGATATACAATTGATTAGTCAATTATTTTATTTGAAACAAAATATTTTTAATGCTTAAAACTGCATGACATTTTGGCATTTTAATTTTAAACAAATCTGCCATTTTGTCAAATTGCAGCAAAAACGACAGACAAAATTGCCTTTTAAGTAGCAACTTCAAAATTTTGCCTAAATTAGCTGCATTGAAAAAAACTGAAATGAAAGGTATTTAGAAAATAGCCTTGGTAACATTCGGAAATACTGGCAGTAAGGTAATTTGCCGCAGTCTTGTTCAAAAAAAATCTGCATCAGGAAACGAATATCAAAGTTTTTGCTGTCTGTCCCGGTTGGGTCAATTCAGATATGGGCGGAAAGGAAGCACCAAGAATTGTCGAACAGGTTGCTGCCAGTGTATTATGTCCTGTTTTGAGTGGCCTGTTTTGAGTGGCAATAACGAAAGCGGAAAATTTTACAGCGACGGCAAATTATTGGAATGGTAATCAAAAAATAATGTACAAAAAGATGAAAAAATCGCTCATGAAAAATATAATTTTTTCAATTTCAATTATAAATTTGATTTTCAATAGCTTTGCAGTTTTTGCACAGTCCGTTGAAAATCATTGCTATGTGACACTCTATCTCAAAACTGATGACGAAAAAATTGAGCGCGCAAAATTTTATCAATCGGCCAGAGAAAAACTAAAAGTTGAATTTACACTGCTTATTTTCAAAGATAACGGAAGCAGTTTTGGCAAAAAGTATTATGCCGTCTATAACAAAGAAAAGGATGCATGGTCGATTAAATTGCCATATGGAATGTATCGTTTTCGCACAGAACATGTGGGCTTCGACGACTATCGTAAAACAGTTGTCTGTGAACAGCCTACCTTGATTATTGAGGAAAATTTAAAAATTGAAAACCTTGCCTATACTTATGAAGATGGGAAAAAATATAATTACATCAAAGGCGGAATTGAATTTTCAGAAACGGTGATTGTACACTTTAAAGGCGGCACCCCAGATGAAAACAAGGCTTTTCTAGAGACCTTCCAACATGAGAAAATCCAAAAACTACGCTATATTAATGCCTTTTTTCTTACACTTAATTTATCAAATCAGGAGCCATTACCTGAGATTCTAATTCGAGAAACCTATGGAGATGCTCCCCTCGGCGAAGGTTATTATTTTGGTGACGCTATTACGGGTACAATTGAAAAACTGATGGAAAATCCTAATGTAAGTTTTGCAAATCCTACTTTTATATTTCCCAAAAAAGATATTCAGGTACTTTCAACTAAAGATTTTGCAACAATTCCGGGACTAACTAATACTTTAAAAAACCGGAAACCTGATGAGCCTATGCGTTTAAATCCGGATGAATTTGAAAAATCAGATGCTTTACAACAAAAACTTCTAAAAGAATTGGAAGAAAAATAAACAAATAGCTCTTTTTATCGGTTTCATGCTCACAGTCAACTTTCAAATCAACTACTCTGGCCGTTAATTTAAATTTTATAAATTCATGTCATTTCATAAAAAAATCGGCATTCTCCTAGTCAACCTCGGCACACCTGATGCACCAAACCGCAGTGCAGTACATCGATATCTAACCCAATTTCTTACAGACGGACGGGTTATTGACATCAATCCTATTTCCAGGAACCTTTTAGTACGGGGTGTTATAGTACCATTCCGTGCCGGTAAATCGGCAAGTCTTTACAAAATGCTGTGGACCCCTGCCGGTTCTCCACTTAAAGTTTATGGTTACAGTCTAAAAGAAAAGGTTCAGACTGCTTTAGGCACAGACTATGTGGTCGAATTGGCCATGCGCTATCAGTCTCCCTCAATAGAAGAAGGAATTGAAAAAATACTCGAATCTAAGGTTTCAGAAATTGTTATACTGCCGCTATTTCCACAATATGCTTCTGCATCCACAGGATCTGTATATGAAGAGATTATGCGCATATTATCAAAAAAACAGGCCATACCTGCTTTACGCTTTATCAATTCTTTTTACGATCATCCACTTATGATTGAGGCTTTTGCAGAAAGGGCGCGCGAGCAGGATATCAGTAAATATGACCATATCCTATTCAGTTATCATGGTCTGCCGGTAAGGCAGCTAGTGAAGTCTGACCTCAGCGGGCAACATTGCCAGAAAGTGGAAAACTGCTGTGCTGAATTGAATCCCAGCAATCAGTTCTGCTATAGCGCTCAATGTTTCGCTACTACAAAAGCCTTGATAAAGGTCCTTGACCTGAAACCGGAACAATATACCGTCTGTTTTCAATCTCGTTTGGGTAATACACCTTGGATTCAACCCTACACTTCTGATGTTATAAAAAAAAGATATGATGCAGGTGACAGAAACATACTTGTGCTCTGCCCGGCTTTTATAGCTGATTGCCTGGAGACTACAGTTGAGATTTCTCACGAATATGCTGAAGAATTCGAAAATCTTGGTGGAGAAAGTTTACAGTTGGTAGAGGGTCTAAATGATCATCCTAAATGGGTGGAAGCAGTTTGCAACTTAGTAAAAAACTCATAAGAGAAATTTATTTTTTCGGTATTTTAAGAGGAAAAAGGAAGAACAAAAAAATGTTCTTCCTTTTTTTATTAAAACCATCAACCTTTTCAAATTTTTATTCGTTTTATATATAATACAGTTTTTAATATTCAAATGAATAGTAATTATTTAAAAGACAGATTCTTAATGAAACCCAAGCTTTTACAAAAATGAGTATAGCAGGAATATTCCTGCCTTACAACTAATCCCACATAGCCATGAGAAAAACGCTAATAATCATTTCGCTTTCCCTCGTCTTTGCATTACAAATTTTTTCTCAAACTGAAAAAATCCTCGTAAAATCAATTGACCTGAACGGCAATCAAATAATTGCAGTTTACTTGAGCGGAAAAACAACTTTTCATGAGTGGGATAAAGATTTTATACGTGTCACAACAAGAATAGGGTTGGTAAACTCATCTGCCTCTATCTTGGATCGCTTGGTTATTGCGGGTAGATATGATATCATCTCGAGCGAAAAAGAAGGAGAGATGCAGTTAACTATGCCAAAAATACTTAAGCCTATCAATCACAAAGGTGTAATTTTGGAGGAGAAATTTCATTATGAAATCTTTATCCCCAAAAATACTACTTACAGGATTGATTTCCCCGCTTCAGAGGGCTTATAATTCCAATCCGGAACTGTCTATTAGAGTGGTAAAACCGCAGCCCCTCGAAAGACCGCACGAAGTGGACGCGCCGCAAAGCAAAAGCCTGACAGTGTCACAAATGACGAGACCACTTCAGCTGTATTTTTTGCATCGACAGACAAAAAAATCTAATGTAATGAAACCTATCATTTATTCTGCTCAATTACTTATTATTTGGTGATCGATTACTTATAAATAATAAGATAATATATTAAAAATGAAAGCCATTCTCACCGCAAGATAAGAATGGCTTCACCTATATAAAGATGACTCAACTATGCTAATTCTAAAAGAACCTGATTTTTTTCAACAGCATTACCTTTTATAACTTTTACTGTTTTAATAACACAATCGGCAGGAGCTTTTATCACATTTTCCATTTTCATGGCTTCCAAAATCAATACTGAATCTCCTTTCAGGATTGACTGACCTTCTTCTACCAGTATTTCTAATACCATACCCGGCATAGGTGCTTTTATATCATTGGCTTTCTTAGCGTTTTTAGCACTGAATCCCAACTGTTCAGCCAAAAGATCGAATTTGTCTTTGGCACTCAAGTTAAAAACATGGCTGTCTATACGGATTAAAAAAGATTTGTTCTCATAATCTGCAGACAAAACAACTGCACCGTAAGAACGGTGTTTGTAAAGAATATTAAATCTTCCCGCTTCCACTTCAATTAAATCCCAATTAATTTCTTCTGGATAGATGTCGTACTGATGTTTATCGTTGGCTGAAATTTTATACATATAAATTCAGATAGTTGATATTTATGGGGAAAGTTTATTTAGTGTTGCCCAATCTTGTCATAAAGTAGACTTCAAAACAAGTATAGCAAAGATAGACAAAAAAGAATGGAATAATAAAATATTGTGTGGCGGGTTTTGACAATAAAAAATACAGAAGAATTATTGTAAGACTCATCAGCATTTTAACAGCTGTTGCAGCCAGAAAAAACTGACCAAAAATCTGTTTATTCTGTTTCCCTGCACTTATCTGACCACCTCTATAAACCAACAAAGAAAACACAAAAAAAAAGCTGAAACTAATCCAAGACAAAACTGTATAATCAGACAAAGCTTCCAAATACTGGAAACCGACAAGTACTGCCGATACGAGCGCTGAAAGGCCAAAAAGCAAGATTATAAAAGTCTTAGGAGACATAAAAGGGTAAATTCGAATTTTAAATTACAGTAAAATTAAAAGTTTTTTACTCTTCTTCTTTCACATTATTTTTATTGTCTGTCAATATCTGTTTTATAAAAACATACATTGAAAGACCAACACCAAATAGTGAAAATATAACTGTAAACAAGGGCTCTGCAGTTAACCACTTATCCATTTTTACACCCAACCAGGAAAATGCTGCAATAATCAAAGCCATTTGAATACCCATTCCAGAATATTTCATGTAGACATTCATACTTGCCTTATTTCTGTTGAGCAACTTATCCTCATTTTTATTTTCCTGCATATGAGTTCATTTCGGTTTTAATGGTACATTTTCCATTAAAAATGGCATTCTCTTCAAGAATTAAAATAGAAGATATAATATCACCATCAATTTGAGCAGTACCCCTAATATCCAAAACAGCATTTACAGTAATATTGCCTGATACTTTACCTTCGATTAAGGCATTTTTACAACTTATATTTCCTATTACCTGTCCTGATGTCCCTATAAAAACTTTCGAATTTGAACTGAGATTCCCATCTATAATACCATCAATTCTGATATCACTCAAAACAGATAAATTGCCGCTTATCAAAGTATCTTTAATGATAATGCTTGAAGAAGGGCCGGCTCCGCTTTTATCCTTGGTCATATTCACTATTAAGATAAATACAAAAGCATAGGAATCTTGCCACACAAACGAGTCACAATATTCCTATGCTATAATATATAAAAAGATTATTTACTCTTCTTTGATTTCTTTGATTTCTTTGATTTCTTTGATTTCTTTTGGCACCTTGACAGCTTTTTGTTCTTTCACCTCTTCTTTTTTCTTTTTGGGTACAACAACTGCAGCCTTTTTAGGTGAAATAGTCACGTGCATACGGCGTTCTTCCAACTTTGGCTGATATTCCGGTACACCAACATCAGTCAATTCTTTAAGAAATCGGGAAAGGAGATCCTTACCTCGATCGTTGAATACGATAGAACGTCCTTTAAACTGAACATAAGCTTTTACTTTTGCTCCTTCCTCTAGAAAACTGATAGCGTGCTTGACTTTGAATTCAAAATCGTGATCATCTGTATTGGGACCAAAACGAATTTCTTTGATTACAACCTTTACCTGTTTGGCTTTGAGCTCTTTCTCTTTTTTCTTGCGCTCGTAAAGGAATTTTTTCATTTCGATGATACGACAGACCGGAGGATTTGCATTTGGTGATATCTCGATCAGGTCGAGATTTAATTTCTGTGCAATTTCCAAAACCCAACGGGTTTTGTATACTCCTGTCTCTACTTCTTTACCCGCAACAGCGCTAATTTCATCAAAATTATCGCCAACAAGACGAATTTCAGGAACTCTGATGAAGTCATTAACTCTAAAATTTAGAGAATCATCTTTTTTCTCAAAATTTGGGTTTTTAAAATTCTTAGCCAAGCAATTAGTTTTTTAGTGAATAATAAGATATGATAGTAAATTTTTTTTGAACGAAAACAGAGGTCTAATCAAAAGGCTCTGAAAGATACAAAACAATGATTTGTAAATGCGATTTTAGGACTATTTTGTTCAAAAATCAAGTTTTTTTTTAATTTTTTTGTCTAATCTTCTAAAAAATACCAACTGAGCACAAATGAGAAGTAAGATTTAAGAGCAAACTGAATAAAACTAAAATGCCGAAGTCCCGCTATTTGGAACCCCGGCATATTATTTTTTTATTAAATTATTTTGGTTCAAAACCAAGAACAATATTAAATGCACCATAATCCCAAGGCTTAGAACCGATTGGCAGGTTTTTATCGAAACCGATACCATAATCAAATCCAAGTGTGCCAAACATTGGCAGGAAAACACGCAGGCCTAAACCTGCAGAACGTCTCAACATAAATGGATTATAATCCCGGAAACCTGTCCATGCATTACCGCCCTGAAGAAAACCAAGTACATAAACTGTGGCACTTGGATTGGGGGAAATTAGATAGCGCAATTCCAAAGTAAATTTATTAAATATACCTGCACCAGTTCTGTTGGCCTCCGACACATCATTTACCGGATCTTTGTAACCTCGAAGCGAAACAATATCCTTACCCTGCAAACCTACAAAGTTGGAAAGACCGTCACCGCCTAGTTCATAACGTCCGAATGGAGAAAGTCCTACATTATTGTTATACATACCAAGAAAACCCATTTTTGTTTCCAGCTTCAATACCAGATTTTTCACCAACTGAGTGTACCATTGTGCTTCGAAATCCCATTTATGGTATTCTACCAATTTAAATCTTTCTTTATCGGAAAGATTTGGATCTTTATAGTCCTTACTATTTACCAAAGAATAAGGAAAGGTCATTTTCAATGACAGAGAGATAGAAGCACCATCAGTAGGGAATGTCGGGTTAAAAATTGAACTTCGGGCAATAACCTGACGCAAAGCCAAATCGTGGAAATTTCCTGTAGGGATTACAAAGTCAAATCGACGGAGCAGATCCATATTCTGATATTCCAAAGATGCCGAGTAGGTAAAAAATTCATCCGGCCATCTTAAACGTGTACCCAAACCCACATTCACACCTGTTATAACCAACTGTTGAAAATTGCTCGATTCCGGAATCTGTCCATTATTAAATCTAGACTGATAGGCTGCAAGCGACAAAGAATTCGGTTTTTTGCCACCTAACCAAGGTTCTGAAAAAGAAAAATTATAAGACTGGTAAAAACGGCCATTTGTTTGAATACGAAGGCTCAAGCGCTGTCCGTCACCTTGTGGTAATGGATTCCATGCTTCAGGTTTAAAAAGGTTGCGCAAAGAAAAATTATTGAAGGTTACACCCAGTGTA
>JBIKQC010000191.1:0-8120 GCA_044349855.1 Saprospira sp. | reverse complement strand
TTGAAAACCAGAACCGATTTCGAGGAGTATAAAAAATCGGTATCTATGCTCATTCCTTTGCCTCCAAAGGTAGATTGAGTATCAGAATAAAACAATCAGACTAAAAATTAAAATCTAAGGTAAACCTTACCGAAAACTTTTGGGCATTGGGATTCTGCCAATAATTAACCCGCCAAAGGGCATCTATACGAATAAATTTAAAGATATTTTCTATACCGAAGCCGGCTTCCATATAAGGACCTTTGTCAAAATTTCCATAGTATGGACCGCCATTTATCTGATGATTCAAAATGTTGGCTGCCCTGTTTTCATCAGAAAGCGTACCCCAAACACCACGGAAAAATGCCACTTCGCGCCATTTCAATTTTCTGATTAGCGGAATATAATTTAGGAAAAAACCGTCAAAATGATGTTCCAAGCGCAGTCCTACCCAAGTATCGCTGACAAATTCAAAACTGTTCATCATATTATAAGCCTCGGAATTATAAAAATAGGCATCATTTCCGGGATGAGTCTCCAATAATAAATAAGGTACTGTTCCGAATACCTTTCCCGATTCAATATTATATTCCAGCCAACCGGCCGAACCGATATAAAACCAATGTTTCAGATTCAAAGTAATACGGTGATAGTTGTATTTTGAACGCAGAATGCCTTTGATGCCTGCCGTATAAGTCAATTCTACAATTGGAAAGACAGAACCCAGACTTAAATCTGAAAAATAGCTTCTCAGCAGTCTTTCTTTGAAAGCATAGCGTGTACGGAAAAGAATTTCGGCAGTAGCGACAGAAGTATCAACCCTACTGATGTCAGCCGGATTTGGCAGATAGCCAAAATTGAAACCTTTTTTGGAAATTGTCATGGAATCGCCGAAAGGAGTCATCTCGCGGTAAAGTACTGCGACATGATTGGACCAGCCTTTTTTCCAGGTATGATGATAAAAAGCCTTTGCTTCTTTTACATGAAGAATTTTTGGCGGAATCCCTCCGCGACGGATAAATCCTGCAAAAAGTCCCTGTGATGATGGTTCTTCTGTACTTCGGCTTTCATACATCACATCATCGCGGTACTGAGCGCCAATTTCCCTGCGGCGGTAGCTGCTTAAAACGTATTCAACAAGACCTCTATATTTCCATTTTTTATCGTAAAGTCCATAAGCACCATAGCCATATAGTCTCAGTTTTTCGCTGAATTTGGAACTCGTACCCAAGCCCATGCCAAATCGCCAGCCTTCTCGATTGTTGAAGTTGGCAATATCCCACCATGCACCTAATTCAACTGGGCCAATCATCTGATAACCACCGCCCAAAGTATTCAGGATGTCCGATACAGTTTTGTAAACAGGTACCTGCTTTATGCTGTCTACCATTTTATAAACGGCCTCCTCGTTTTTGCTCAGCTGTTCATGCCTGTTTTCAGACCAAAAATCACCTTCTTTGTTGACTTCGGCCCAATTTATTTCTTCCGGATCGGCCTTCTGATAGCGATCTGAAGTGCCGGGATCATTGATGACAAAGTCTTTGTACATCTGTGTTTTACGCCCGATGATCCCCGGCCTTTTTTCTTTTTTATCCGTGGCAAAATCAATAACGGTTTTTTCTTTAAAAGGCAACCAGATGCTGTCCTGTTTGACAAATTCCTGAAATATGATGACCCTGTTAACCAAATTGATATTTACATCGGGGCTCATGCGCATATTTACTATCTCGAGTCCGTAATTTTCCAGAGAAACCCAGAAATCGCCATAATAGGTATTTTCTTGTTTGCGTTTGGGTTTGAATTTGAGTTTATAACTCCACTCGTCCTGAATAAAAGTACTGTCGATGATATAAAACTCATAAGTCATCAATGCGGTATTTGAAAAAGGACTGATGAACTCTTTCCCCAGCATTGTTATATAATTATCATAAATACTGTACTTTTCATGGAGCCGGTTGATAAAATCAACGACAGAACTGTTGGTAATACCGGAAACTTTTTGGGCTTTCAGAATCTCTTTTTCTGAGGAGCCCTTTTTTTGATAAATATCATACAGTCTTTCCGCAACATAGGCCGGCAGAAATGGCTTTGCATCGGAGAAAGAATCTACATTTTCAAAAATGAACTGAACCTCTTTGAAGATTTTGCTGTCCTTCATATCGGGGTCAATATTGTCCAAATCAAGTTCTGTTTTGCTGTAAACTTCAGCCTCGTAGCTATCAAAGTTTTTGCGGTCGTTACTTTTTTTATTTTTAATTATCTGACGAATAATTTCATTGGCCGGATTCTCACCGGCCAATATAACAACTTCGCTGGTTGTGAGTGATGAACTTTTTAGTCGAAAATTAATAATCTGTTCGGCAATATCTTTTTTAATTAATTTTTTCTCAGGTGTATATCCAATTGAAATAGCGCCTATTGAATCGCCGTCTGTCATAGAAAAGTCAATTCTGAAAGTAAAATTGCCATCAAAGTCGGAGGTTACACCTATAGGAGTACTGCCGTTCAGGAAAACACTGCAAAATGCCACGCCTTCTTCCGTATCGTCATCTATTACCCTTCCTGTAACTGTAACAATTTGGGCAAAGAGAGGTGCATTGAGGAAAATAAAAATGGGGATGAGTATTTTAGAAATTGTAGAATTTATATTCATGTAGGAATTATTGTAATTAGGTTTAGGAGCATTAAGATCAGCTCAATTTCTAAAAAAAAATGTTAGGCGCTCTAATTTATCAAAATATTTTAACCCATTTATCAGTATCGATATTATTTTAGTAATTTTGATAAATAAGCCGACTTATAACAATGAAAAAAGTACTATTTTGGGTGCTTCACAGACCCGACCGTTCACCCTCCCAAAGATTTCGATTCGAACAATATCTGTCTTATCTGAAGGAAAATGGGTACGATTATGACTATTCCTACCTTATCAATAAGGAAGATGATAAGGTATTTTATGGAAGCGGTAATTATTTGAAGAAATTGAAAATACTGCTCAAAAGTATTTGGAAACGCTATACCGAACTTAGTAAGGCCAAACGCTATGATCTCGTTTTCATACAGCGGGAATGTTTTATGCTGGGCACTGCCTGGTTTGAAAAGCGTATGGCCAAGAAAACAAAAATGATATTCGATTTTGACGATGCCATTTGGCTTCATGCGATCTCTGATGGAAACAAAGCGCTTGCTTTTCTAAAGGATGCTTCTAAAACGGAGCGAATTATAAAAGCCGCACATTTGGTTTTTGCCGGCAATGATTATCTGGCCGACTATGCCCGAAAGTTCAACCCCAATGTTGTAGTTATTCCAACTACTGTAAACACAGATCTTTTTATAAGACATCCTCAACCCCAAAGAGCGGCCATTTGTATTGGTTGGAGCGGAAGTTTTTCAACTATACCTCATTTTGAGTCCTGTCTCGAATCGCTTCGGATAATCAAAGCAAAATATGGGGATAAAGTCTATTTTAAAGTAATAGGCGATGGAAATTATAAAAATGAAGAACTGAATATTAAAGGAATTCCATGGACAGCCGAAGATGAGGTCTCTCAACTGTCAGAACTCGAAATAGGTCTTATGCCTTTGCCTGATGATATTTGGACCCGAGGAAAATGTGGGTTGAAAGGGCTTTGCTATATGTCATTGGGCGTAGCAACTATTATGTCTCCTGTTGGTGTCAACACTCAGATTATACAGGATGGAGTCAATGGTTTTTTGGCATCCACAGTTGGGGAATGGGTAGATAAAATCTCATTGCTTGTTGACGATGCCTATCTCCGAAAAAAACTGGGAACTGCAGGTAGGCAGACCGTTTTGGACAATTATTCGGCACATTCACAAAAGAAAAACTACCTGAAATATTTCGATGAACTATGTTTAAATTCCTAATTTTTCAATTCAGGTTAAATTAACTTTTTAAAAACTAAACTGCCCCTTTAAATTATAAAAATTTAAAAGGGCAATTAAATATAACAGTTGGAAAAAAGTTATTTTGCAAGTACAAAAAATGCTGTAAGGCAGAGTATAAACAAAGCCTCGAGAGCTGCAATCAATAATAAAGTCTTTTTGTCGAAGGATTTTAGCATAATTTTTAGAATTTAAACAAACAGATATATACATAACGTATTAAAAGTGACTAAAAGCTGCTTTAACCTTACACTTTTTATCAATATTTAAGAAAAAATAAAAATAATGAATATTTCATCAACTGATAAATTTAAAAACCTACTTAATTCAACACTTTCTGAAGGAAGTTTTCTAAAACTTACCCTTAGTAAACCTGCAAATAGCGAACTGCCGCAGAATATTTATGCTAAAGCTGTACAGCTAAAAAAAGGATTGGCGCTTTCCTGTACCCTGCGCTATGCAACAAAAGACATTACCCAAAATTTTTACCTGGGCATAGAGCTTGATAATCAGGTGGATACTTGGTTGGGCAAATCTTTTAAAATAGCTACACTGATAACAGAAGGGGAGGAGACTGTATTGCAATTCAACAATAAAGGAGAAGCACAAATCCGAAATGTTAAAAATCAGACAGCGAAAAAAGCAGAGGTTCTAACACATAATAAAGAGAAAAATTACCTGATTGAAGAACACTCAAAATTTTTACAGCTTTTGGGTGTAAGTTCAAAAGAGGGAAAAGTTTATAATGATCAGCAGGATAAGTTCAGGCAGATAAATAAATATTGTGAAATTATGAGTGCTCAGCTGGGGCAGGCTAATCTTATAAAAAACTGTGATAAAGCCCTCAAAATAGTTGATATGGGCAGCGGTAAAGGCTATCTTACATTTGCACTATACGATATGATCAAAAATCAATTAGGCCGAAATGTAGAAATGCTAGGTATAGAACTCAGAACTGAACTCTGTGATTTTTGCAACAAACAGTCAGCATCACTTGAATGGAATGAGGGTCTTCGTTTTGCAGCAATGGATATTTTGAGTTATAACGAAGGTGATATAGATGTACTCATTGCCCTTCATGCCTGCGATATTGCTACAGATATTGCTATTGCACAGGGAATTCGCAATGGGGCCGAGCTAATTGTTGTGGCACCCTGCTGCCATAAACAGATTAGGAAAGAGATGAAGCCCCAAGGACCTTGGACTGAGATTTTGAAACAGGGAATTTTGATGGAAAGACAGGCTGAATTAATTACCGATGCACTGCGCGCATTGCTGCTTCAAAAATGGGGTTATAAAACAAAGGTATTCGAATTTATTTCCACGCAGCATACTCCAAAAAATGTCATGATTGCAGCTGTGAAAAGTAACGCAAAAATGAACGAAGGGACAAATCAAATAGAAAAAGATATTCAGGGCTTGAAAGATACCTTTGGTATATCTGAACATTATTTGGAAAAACTACTGAAGGGGTAGGGTTCCGGGGGGCAATTTGGTAATTCCGGGTGCATTGATACCCTGAGAAATAGCAAAAGCAGCTATTCGGGCTTCCCGACCTTTAGTATCCAATAATATTACTAATGCTGAAAAATAAAAAGGCAGTGCAGGAATTTTATATCGGGCAAGTGCCCCAAAGTTCATGGAAGAAAATCCAACAGCAAACGCAAAAATTACGGCAAAAATAAGACAAAAAAGTACCGTTGGATCTTTAGCCATTTCTACAAACGTTTTAAAAAGTCCAATTTTAAAAAATACGAATAAAGTAAAGAAAAGCGTAAACATAGATTCCACGGCAGATGGAATAACGATTATTTTTCTGGCTTCCCAAGGATAGGGTCTGAAAAGTGCTACATTAATAGCTGCCGGAGCCTTTTTTAACATACCGGATACCGTGGGCTCCATAACTCCCAACGAATAGCCCATTCCACCATCCAACTCAGAGTTTAGTGCAATCCACCATTGAGTTTTGGCTGCTTCCAAAGCAATATCCTCCAGTTTAAAGGTGGAGGAAACCTGTTGTAATGCTATTCCTCCGAAGCCGATACCCATGGCAAGAAGTAAGGGGATAGAGAGGGCCTGAAGAGTTTTGTTTTTAATTTTATTTTTATACATCAGACTAAGCCATATTATAGCTGCAGGTACTACTGCCACTGCAATGTAAGCTTTCACTACTATAGAATAATATAAGCCAATGATTAGAGCTATCAGTGGCAGGGCCAGTCCTCTGGCACCGGGCTTATAAAAAAGGAAATAAAGCCCATAAACAAACATACCTACACCCCCCATTGATAAAGGGTCTTTCATGAGTCCCGTTCCCCAAAAACAGACAGAGGGAACAAATAGGATGGCAATCGCCAATTCGCGGTGCAGGTGAGGATAGATATCCTGCAAAACCCTATATAACATCCAGGAACCTATAAATGCAATACAGGTGATTCCAAATGAAGATCCAATAAAACTGCCAAAGGTCAGAAACCCGAATAAAGCACCGGTTTTAACAACTGCGAGCATTGATGGATTTCTGAAAAACAGAAATATTGTTATGTTTGACTTGGCTTCTTCCGAATACATCTCATATGGATACAAGAGCATTTCCATTCCGGTGCTGAAACCCTTTGTGAAAAAAGCATTCGCAATATCCAAAGTCCCAAAATAATACCAGGTTGTATCGCCGTAACCATAGTAGTACTGATATAGACAGGCTGTAAGAAATGCACCGATCAGTCTGACAACCAAGGCAGGAATAAAATATTGAGCAACGACAGAATTTTTATACCGACTTTTCTTTATCGCCGAAAATAAGGCCACCAATCCCCAAACCAAAAATGGCAGGAGAATAAAGTCCAACAAATTCAGAATATCCAATCCTTTTGCTCCGAGGAACAAAGGAGTCGGTGAAAGTAAATTCATAAAGAAAATTAAAACACTGAGTGAAAGGCTGAAAAACAATTTTGAAAAGCGCCTGCAATAGTATATTTTTACAAAAATAATAAAAATCACATTGCTTTGGAACAATACGCAGGGAAAATAGCTGTAGTTGCAAATACTGCTTGGAATATTGTCAATTTTCGCTTGGGGCTCATAGTTGCCTTAATCGAAAATGGCTATGATATTGTTGTTATTGCACCCGGAGATGAATATGTTTCTAAAATTGAAGCAACGGGCTGTAAATTTATTCCATTGCAAAGATTGGACAGAAAAGGAACAAATCCGGTCCAAGATCTTCGATTGACGCATGAGCTTTACAGAATTTACAAAAGAGAAAAATTTGATCTGGTACTTCATTATACAATAAAACCAAATATTTACGGAACCTTTGCCGCCTCTTTTGCGGGGGTGAAGGCTGTCTGTACAGTTACCGGACTGGGCTACAGTTTTTTGAGTGATAACTGGATTAGCCGCCTTGCCAAAAATCTCTACAAAAGAGCCTTCAAAAGAGCTGTTTATGTAGCTTTCCAAAATGATGATGACAGACAGCTTTTTATTTCCCAGAATCTTGTGAGTGCAGATAAAACTATGCTGATAAGAGGTTCCGGTATAAAATGTGATTATTTCTGCCCTCTGCCTAAAACAGAAACATCTGAGAATTTTATTTTTCTTTTTGTTGGTCGACTTTTGCTCGACAAGGGAATCCGGGAATATTTAAATGCAGCGGCTGAAGTTAGAAAGAGCTACCCCAAAACAGAATTTTGGACAGTCGGTGCTTTAGATACCGATAACCCATCCTGTATAGATTCTGACTCGGTTGAGGATGCACAACAGAAAGGGTTACTGCGCTATTTCGGTCCTTCAGATGAAGTAAGAGAATTTGTGCGAAATGCTGATGTCGTCTTACTTCCGTCTTACAGGGAGGGCTTGCCGCGTGTCATGCTTGAGGCAATATCAATGGCAAAGCCTATCATCACTACCGATGCTGCCGGTTGCCGTGATACTGTAATAGATGGGATAAACGGATACATGGTTCCTGTAAAAGATTGGGAAGCTCTGGCTGCCGCAATGAAAAAAATGTTGGAAGCGGATAAGGAAACTCTAGTTAAAATGGGTGAGGAAGGACGCAAATTGGCACTTAGAGAATTTGACGAAAAGATGGTTGTTAAGCGTTATATTGATGTAATTGCCTATCTTATTGCCAAGGGGAATGCTAAATGAGAAACAACAGGCATTTTTTGATTCTTCAAACCGAAAAATAAATGTAATTTTGTGAGTTGGGTAAATTTTCCTATTTTCGATAAAAC
>JBIKQC010000190.1:0-8155 GCA_044349855.1 Saprospira sp. | reverse complement strand
TTACTTCTTCCCGCAATAATGGCGACAATGATATTTGGTTCTGTTGGCTTAAAGAACAGGATTATTTGAAAACCAGAGAGGAATGGAAAAGAGATGAATTTGCAATCAAAGACGAGAAAAAAGATAAGGATAAAAAGGATAAAACGGTAGCACCAATTCAGATTGACTTTAAAGATATTCACCTGCGTCTACAGCAGGTGACAGCCTATCCGGGAAATGAAAACGAATATCTTGTATCGAATGACGGAAAAACATTTTATTATATAAATGGGAGAGACGGTCGCCGGGATTTTGTAGTAGATCAGACTCTTTGTCAGATAAAATGGGATGGAACAGAACAGAAAATTTTGGTGGACGGAAAATCGGGAGCCAGAGCAATACAACTGTCTGCTGATGGGGAAACACTTTATTATTTGTCTTCCGGCGGATATTTGAATGCCTTGAAAACTAAAGACGGCAAATCGGAATCACGTGCAGTAAATGCCAAAATGGAAGTTAACCATTCCGAGGAACTAAAGCAGATTTTTAATGAAGGCTGGAGAGCACTGGAGGCCGGTTTTTATGACCCTAAATTTCATGGTAAGGATTGGACTAAACTGAGAAAGATTTACGAACCGCTCTGTCTTTCCGCATCCACAAAAGAAGATTTTCAATACCTCTACAACCTCATGTTGGGACAGCTGAATGCCAGTCATATGGGCCTTTTCAGTGGCGATAATCCAAAAAGCACCCAAACTGCCAAAACAGGTTTATTGGGAATTGAAATGGAAGCAACAGCCGATGCTGTGAAAATTACAAAAATTCTTGATGGATCTCCTGCTGATAAAGAAGACAGCCGTCTGAATATTGGTGAAACAATCAATAAAGTAAATGGAAAAAAGGTCAGTGCCAATATTGATTTTGATGCCCTGATGGATGAAACAGCCGGAGAAGCAGTCCTTTTAGAGTTAAGCGATAAAACAGGAAAATTGCGTGAAGTGAAAATTTGGCCTGTCGCCTCACTTGCAAAAGAAATCTACGAAGATTGGGTGAATGAGCGAAAAAGACTCACTGAGGAGTATTCCAATGGGCGTTTGGGCTATATTCACATTCAGGGTATGGATTGGAAAAGTTTTGAGCGATTTGAACGTGAGCTGATGGCTGCAGGCTATGGCAAAGAAGGAATTGTTATTGATGTCCGCTATAATGGCGGCGGTTGGACCTCCGATTATCTGATGGCAATTCTTACTGTCCGTCAGCATTCCTATACTGTACCTCGCGGTGCAGCAGCTGATTTGAAAGATCATAAAAAATTCAAAGAATATTATCCTTATGGCGAACGCCTGCCATTTGCTGCATGGACAAAACCTTCGATTGCATTGTGCAACGAGAGCAGCTTTTCCAATGCAGAAATTTTCTCACATGCTTATAAGGAATTGGGACTTGGAAAGTTGGTAGGAAAAGCCACTTATGGTGCGGTAATTTCTACAGGAGCTTATAATCTTATCGATGGATCTTATGTCCGTATGCCTTTCCGCGGCTGGTTTGTAAAAAGCTCAGGGATGAATATGGAAAATGGCCCTGCTGTTCCTGATGTTGAATTGGATGTCAGTCCAGATCATAAGGCCAAGGGCAAAGATGAGCAATTGAAAAAGGCGGTGGAACTGCTGTTGGGGGAGATAAAGGGATAAGAATTTGATGTTTTCTGATCTTAAAATTTTTACCACCTCCGGTCTTTATAAACTGATCTAAAAATTTTACCGCAAAGATGTCCTTGTGTTTTTTTAAGAAATCAAGTGTTTTTAAGGAAAGAAGCTAAACAAAAGGACTGTATAATAAGGACTATAAATCAGGTATAATCTACATCCGCACATCCACACATCTACACATCCGCACAACTTGTCCCGACCCAAGACGGGATCATCATATCACCACATCATCATATTTTGCATTATCACCGTTTCGGGTCAGGCCCACGTACTCTTCTTGCTATTCATGGTTTTGCCGACAGGGGAGAGTTGTTTTTCAGATTGAGAGATGCACTGGAAGAAAACTTCACTGTGATTGCTGTCGATTTGCCCTTTCATGGGCTGACGAATTGGGAAGGGCATGAATTCAATCCCGAACAATTGCGGGATGAATTTTTGGATATTTTTGAAAAAGAAGGAATTGATGGGAGTTTCAGCATTATGGGCCACAGTATGGGCGGAAGAGTTGTGTTGGCAATGAGTGATTTTTTTGAAGATAGGATTGACAGTTATATCATGCTGGCACCGGCTGGTTTCCAAGGAGCTCAATCTGATTCCCGAATTTTCTTTCCAAAATTCATTAGACGCCTACTAAAAGGTCTGACAGCATGGCCGGAATTTATAATTGCAATTTTTAAAGGCGGAAAGTTTTTAGGCATAATCAATAAAGGTACCTATCGATTTTTGGAACAGCAGATTGCAATCCCTGAACGTAGGCATCGCTTATTCGACTGTTGGATTTCACTCTTTGATTTTCCTATTCGCCTAAAGGCTTTTAAAGAAAGGGTTATTAGAACCAAAGCAAAATTGTGTTTTTTCTACGGTACCACAGATTTTATTACACCGGCCAAATATGGAAAACAATTTATAGCCGATATGCCCAATGCAAAACTATTTATGGTTGAAGATGGGCATTATTTTTTGAAAGAACCGCTTGTTGGGGCACTCAAAGAGTCAAAGGAATTTTATTGAACTTTTTTATTTGAAAATTCAATCTAATGGTAAGAACCAAACTTCTGATGCAAATACGGCCCAAATAAGGGAAATTTAATATCTATCTTGATACTATTTTTTCTTTTTCTTTTTCTTGCGTTCCAATGATTCCTGTTCGGCAATGGCAATTTCTTTCATGGCATCCTTTATACTAAAAGAGGCGACATCGCTCAAGTCCAGCGTCAATTCATAATCTTCAAGCGATATTTGCAATACCTTGACCTTTTTGTCCATCCATTTTTCTATCTCTTCCAAAAGCGGAATTTCCTCAGTGCTGCAGAATGTGATCGCCTTGCCGCGTTTTACGCCTCGGCCTGTTCTGCCGACTCGATGAACGTAGGTTTCTGCAATATCAGGCAGATCGTAATTTATTACATAATCTACATCCGGAATGTCAATACCGCGGGCACTCACATCAGTTGCAACCAAAATCAGACTTTTACCCTCACGGAATTCATCCAATATTTCAGATCTGTCATGCTGTTCTTTTCCGCCGTGAATGGATTTTGAAGCGATTCCGGCACGTTCCATCGCTTTTACCACGCGTTCGGCTCGTACTTTTGTACGTACAAATACTAAAATCTTTTTAGTAGGATTTTCTTTTATAATTCTTTCCAAAAAGAAGCGCTTATCGTCCATTTCCACAAAAGTAACACCGTGGTCGATATTTTTATTGACCGGATCTTTTGGAGAAATCTGAATACGAATAGGCTTTAGAACCAACGAATAGGCCAATTCCTTAATCTTTTCATCAATTGTTGCCGAGAAAAACAGCGTCTGACGCTTTTTGGGCAATCTTTTTATGATATCTTCAATATCTTTCATGAAACCAAGTCTCAGCATCTGATCGGCTTCATCCAGAATCAGCGTTTCCACTGCACTCAGAATTAGGTGCCCCTGAGCTCTAAGGTCAAAAAGTCGGCCGGGAGTTGCGATGAGTACATCTACTCCTTTCTTTAGCTTGGCAATCTGAGAATCCTGTTCGGCGCCACCATAGATGGCTGCAGTTACTACTGATGTGTATTGACCCAAATCCAAAAATACTTTGTGAATCTGAATGGCCAATTCATGTGTCGGCACCATGACTATACAGATGGGCGTTGCACCTTTTAATGGACGGTCTCGATAAGCCTCAATTCTATGCAGTGTAGGAATTACAAAAGCCGCAGTTTTTCCGGTGCCGGTCTGTGCTATAGCCAATACATCTTCCCCTTCGAGAATATGCGGAATTGCTTTGAACTGAATATCTGTAGGGCGTTTGAAACCAATTTCTTCCAAACGTTTTTTAACGGAAGAAACAATATTGTATTTGTCGAATTTCATTTTTTTAAAACTAATAAATTTTACAGTTAGGAAGCGCATTTTTTAAAGCATCCAAATCTGATTTTTGTAAAGGATTCTGCTCTAATGATAAGATTTGCAGATTTTTCATTGTTAATAAGGCTATCGGCAGTTTTTCGATCTTATTGTTTGTTAAACTGAGTACTTTCAGCGAATTCATATTACTGATTGCATTAGGGATTTCTGTTAGTAGATTGGCGCCAAGATGAAGTTCTTCCAGTTTATTCAGTTTGGTTAAAACCTCAGGAAAATCGCTGAACTGATTAGCAATAAGGTTTAATTTTTTAAGCTTAGAAAAAGTACCGAGCGCATCAGGTAATATTTTCAGAAAGTTGTTACCCAAATTCAACTCTTCAATTTGCTGATATAACAATAAATTATCAGGAAAGGCTCTCAGATCTACAGACCAGCATTGTATTTTTCGGATGTCATTAAAGAACTGTCTGAATTCCAAAAATCTTACTCTTTCGGGTTCTTTTACTGAAATAGTATTGGATTTATTGATATAAAGTATGCGCTCAATTCTTGCTTTCTTTTTCAATAAGGAGTTGAAACGTTGAAAATCAGGGTGATCCTTGGCATTACAGAGATGAATTAATTCCTGATAAAGTGGCTCAAGATCTTTAATTTTTAGTCCGGCAGTTTTTACCATTTTAAGTGCCAAACTGATACTGTCATTGTCGACTGAACGCAATAAACGGTAAAAATTATCAAGTTCCTTTTCTGATAACATCCCTTCCTGTTTAAAATTAAGTATTATTTAAGCACATAAACTTAAAAGCCCCGTAAGAACGGAGCTTTAGAGCAATATTTATTATTTAGTCCTTGATTTTCTTTAGGACAAATTTCTTTCCGGTATTACTGATAATTATAGTACGTTCATTTTCAAATTCCAATGGCAGTGTTTCGTCGAATTTCAGACCATCTGCTTTCATCATAATTGTTGTTCCATTTTTTGCAACAGACCATTTCCCCTTTTGCTGTAATTTGCCAATATTAGCTATTAATGTACCGTTAGACTCGAAAGCCAAAGTAGCATTTCTTATGGATTCGGCATTGTAAGAAATATCATCTCCTGCTGTCTTTAAAAGATCAGCAACATTGGTTATCTGCCAGATGCCTTCCAGTTTTTCTTTGTAATTAATTGTTTTCTTGCCGCAGGAAGCTATAAAAAAGACAATAATGATGGTATAGAAAATAATATTTTTCATGTTTCTTCTTATGATTAAGCAAATTATAAGCTGTTAAATTAGATATAAAAATTGAAAAGAGGAAGCCTTTGTTAAGAAAAGCATCCTCTTTTTCAAATTTGTATAAAACTGAATCTTACAATTTATACAAAACAGCTTTACAGGCTTTAACGGTGCGTTCTACAGAAGGCATATATTCATCAACAAAAGTTGAAGCATAACCCAATGAAGTATCGGCGCTGTTTACTCGTGTTACTGGTGCATCGAGATAATCAAATGCGTGTTTCTGAGCTACATAGCTTATTTCGGCTGAAATACCGGCAAAAGGCCATGATTCATCTACAACTACGAGTCTGTTTGTTTTTTTAACAGATTCGAGAATGGTTTTATAGTCCATCGGACGAATGGTGCGAAGGTCAATAACCTCAGCAGAAATGCCTTCTTTGGCCAATTCTTCAGCTGCGGTTAAGGCAATTTTAACCATTTTATTGTAAGTTACTATTGTTACATCAGTTCCTTCGCGT
This sequence comes from Saprospira sp., assembly GCA_044349855.1. Classification (GTDB taxonomy): domain Bacteria; phylum Bacteroidota; class Bacteroidia; order Chitinophagales; family Saprospiraceae; genus Saprospira. Next base: position 2,380 of record JBIKQC010000190.1, on the reverse strand, counting down.
TTAATGGCTGCGACACCGATAGGGATGAGATATTCCTCATCAGGAATCATTCCGACATCCGAATATGCATGTTCGCCTTCCATAAAGCAGACCGGATTATTATCTCGAATTGCAGATTTGAGAAGTCCTTTAGCATCATAAGGATCGATTGTTGAAATTACTTTTAAACCGGGTACTTGTCCAAGCCAACTTTCGAAGGTTTGTGAATGTTGCTGACCCAATTGCCCTGCAGCACCTGTTGCACCGCGAAAAACGATTGGACAGCCGATTGTACCTGCCGACATGTGGCGGATTTTGGCTGCATGGTTTACAATTTGGTCAAATGCCAAAACGGCAAAGTTCCAAGTCATAAATTCAACAATGGGACGCAGGCCGGCCATAGCAGCACCAACACCGATTGAGGCAAAGCCCAATTCGGCGATAGGCGTATCTATGACTCTTTTTGAACCAAATTCGTCGAGCATGCCCTGGCTCACTTTATAAGCTCCGTTGTATTCAGCGACTTCTTCACCCATCAGGAAAACAGTTTCATCGCGACGCATTTCTTCGCTCATGGCTTCGCGCAATGCTTCGCGCAGACGTACTTCTCTCATTGCCATATTTATTGAGGGTTTAGTATTATGTGTTGATTATTATGAACTTATTAGTTTAATGTAAAACCTGATTAAGGTCTATTTAAAAATTTAGATTAAAGATGTCCCAAAATACAAATGCTTTGCAAAAAAAAGGTAATTTTCAAGTGTGTTTTTTTAAAGATTGAAATTTTTTGCGCTATATCTGGTAATACAAGTTTATATATGTATTAAATCTTGGGATAAATTCTCGCATAAAATAGTCTTAATTAAGGTTTCTTTACTTGGTCATACTTTTCAGGATTTAGAGCCATTGGAGACCAATTTCCTAAAAATTCCATAATTTTTTTGGCACTATGGCCTTCTCCCTCCTCAAGATATACACTATTTTCTGTATGCAGCCTAATTCCATTCGTATCGAGTACTACAAAAACAGGAAAACCAAATCTTTGCGGAAAGCCCAATTCCGACAGTATGTCCAGATTTTTTTGTTCTTTGCTGTGATTGAGGTGATAGACTACATAGTTATCATTCATCATTTTTTGTAATTCAGCAGTTTCGTTTACTGTTTTGTCAAAAGCAATACACCAACTGCACCAATTACCGCCAATCTGCAACAGCACATGTTTGTTTTCTTTTTGGGCTTTTGCAACAGCAGCAGATATATCTGCGCGGGCATCAGCTTCAGGATGATAAAGTTTCTTATCAGATTTTTTATCACTGTTCTGTGCAATCGACAAAGTTACAGACATAATTAAAGCAAAGAGCAAAGTACTTAATTTTTTCATGTTTTTATATTTAGACAGTTATTATTGCTTTGCAATATAGGCAATAAATCCGTGGTAGCCTGATCTTAAAATAAAAATTTTTATCAATTCAGAATTCAACCCTTTTTAGTACTTTTTTACCGATAAGCTTTCACTCTAAAAACTTCAGTATTTCCTAATAAGAACTAATTTTATTTTTATCATTCAATTTGTCCAGTTGTAGACCATTTTTAATGATTTACTTTTCAGTGCTCATAATAGTTAATTTAAGTCTTGGTGTGAAAACTGCTTTTCTGAAAAAATATTATACCGACAACTACTTCGTCAAATAGTTATTTAACTATAACATTTTTAATTCCTGCACTGTAGACTGTTTCAATATGCCCTCCTGCTTCTGTAGAAGTCTGTAAGGGAAGCTTTTGCATTCTGATAAGTTCAATTTTATAATATTCATATCTGTTGTTTTCAGGTTTAGTCAAAGTTATTCCTTCAGCCGATAAACTGTCCTGTACCAGTGTATATCCTTCATAGGGCATTCTGCTGAAGGCTGGCTTTTTTTCTCCTCCATTAACTAATAACCTTATAGATTCCAGAGAATTTTGAACTGAATTTCCAAGCCAAATCAAATAAAAAGGTAAGGTATCAAGATAGATATCATCCGGATTTATAAATATTGGCGAACTTAAAATAGGGTAATCAATAAGTTCAGGCAAAATAACCTGATTTACATAAATTTCCGAATCAAGATCTTTCCATTCAAATATTAATGTATCAATTTTTCCGGATAAATTTAATGTATACAAACGGTCAATTTCGTCAAAATTCATAATAAGGCCATTAGCACTAATATTGCTGCCTTCTGATAATCTGATTTTTCTTCCGTCTGACTTTTCTACAGAAAAAACTACACGGAGTTCTGTTTGTGTATCTTTTGAATTGTAATCCACTTTATAAATACAATGTATTTTATCCTGATTGATAGTATCAGAATCACGGGTTTTCCTGCAGGAAAAAGAAATCAGGCCAATTATCAAAAGTATT
>JBIKQC010000189.1:0-8161 GCA_044349855.1 Saprospira sp. | reverse complement strand
GCGGTAATCCGGATCAAAATCTGTTCATACTCGATGAAGCGCCTGTTTATAATCCAACACATTTATTTGGTATATTCAGTACCTTCAATGCTGATGCTATCAGCAATGTAAAACTCTACAAAGCAGGCTTTCCGGCTGAATACGGATCTAAACTGTCCTCTGTTATTGATGTCCGCATGCGGGAAGGTAATAAAAAACGATTCTCTGTAGCGGGCGGAATTGGCATTATTTCTTCCAGAATTATGTTGGAAGGACCGATTGTAAAAGATAAATCTTCTTTTTTAATCTCCGGAAGACGCACCTATGTTGACCTTATTACAGGGATTATCAATAAAGTCAATGAGAAAAAACCAAATTTTAACAAAATCCCGGATTACAGTTTTCACGATTTTAATGCAAAGTTTAACGTTGTGCTGAGCGAAAAAGACAGACTCTATGTAAGTGCTTATTATGGCCGAGACTTTTTTATTTTCAAAGATCAGGATTTAAGTATCAATTTCAATTGGGGAAATATTGCCTCCACTATTCGCTGGAATCGCATGCTGACGCCTAAGCTCTTCATGAATAACAGTATTACTTTTTCGGATTATGTCTATAAAATCAAAAATACCTTTGATGAGTTCTCGGTAAAGTTGGGTTCAGGCATCAGAGATGTTAATTTGAAATCAGATTATTCCTGGTCGCCGAATCCAAAGCATAATATCAAGTACGGAATTCATGGTACTTATCATTATTTTTCTGTAAACCGCTTCGATGCCGGAAACGGCGACGATATTCAGTTTGAAGCCGGACAGGATTATCATGGCGGAGAATTGGCCACTTATTTTGCAGATGATTGGAAAGTAAACGACCGTTTTTCAATGAATTATGGACTCAGACTGAGTGGTTTTTACAATGAAAAAGGTTTTGGCGGCATAGAGCCCCGACTTTCCATGAAATACAATGTCAAAGAAAACTTTTCTTTGAAAGCCAGCTATACCAGAATGTATCAGTATATCCATCTGGTTGCATCTTCCGGGGCTTCTTTACCCACAGATGTCTGGTATCCATCCAATCCTAGGGTAAAACCACAGTCTTCCGACATGATTTCAATAGGTGGAGCTTATGCCCTCGGAAGAGACTTCTTCTTTTCTGTTGAAGGTTATTACAAATGGCTTTACGGACAGGTTGAGTTCCGAGACGGTGCACAACTTTTTGTAAATGATGCATTGGATAATGAATTTGTTTTTGGCACAGGAGATACCTACGGTACCGAAATTTATTTGGAAAAGAAAAACGGCCCTTTCCGCGGTTGGATTGGCTATACACTATCTTGGGCCATGCGCGAGTTTCCTGATATTATGGACGGTTCTCCCTTTCCTTCTTCTTCCGACCGCAGACATGATGTATCTGTAGTTGGTACAATCGATTTGGGCGACCTTTTACCTGAAGTTAAATTCCTGAAAAAACTTCCGATTACCTTTTCATTAGCTTGGGTTTACAGTACAGGGAAAGCCTATTCTCTGCCTGAACAGCGCATGTTGATCACTGATATTGCGGGTCAGAATCCTTTCCGTTTTGTACCCGTTTACAGTCAAAGAAATGCTTATAGATTGCCGGCCTATCACAGATTGGACTTTGGTGCCGTCTTCAAACTGTTCCAAAAAAAGAAATTCAAAAGTGATATTACTTTGAGTGTATATAATTTGTACAACAGATACAATGTATTCTTTATATATATCACTCCTGAATATGCTGCAGGAACTCAAGATGATCCTTTGAGGGTTCCCGAACGCTTTCAGGCAAAAGCGGTAACCTTATTGCCGATTATTCCTACTTTGACTTGGAATTTTGAATTTTAATCATTCTTTAGAATTGAACTGTAATGAAATATATCAATTATTTTTTAGCCTTTTTGGCTTTTACTGTCCTGCTGAGCAGTTGCGATGCGCTTACTCGGGATGTAGACCTTAATCTGCCGGAGCCTGAAAGAATCCTCACTGTGGAATGTTATTTGGAGGCAGGACAGCCATATCGTGTATTGCTTACTGAAACCAAAGGTTTTTTTGAAAATCTCGACGCCTGTCCTTTGGTAAAAGGTGCAATTGTGATTATTAAACATAATGGAGTTGTCGACACATTGGAAGAGTCTTTTTATTTTTCCAATAACTGTCCTGCTGACAGTCTTTTCGGATTTATTCCATTCTTCAATGCAGATCGTACCCGTTTTTACAACTATGGTTCATCTAATATTTGTCCAACTGATTATGACCATGATTTTGAACTGGAAGTAATTGATAATATAAATAATCGACAAGCATTGGCAACTACGCGTTTTCTGCGCCCTGTACCAATCAGTGAAATGGCACTCACATTCAAAGATACTTTAGCTTCATTGATGGTATCAGCTATAGACGATGGTGCATCGGTCGATTTTTACAGAATAATAGTTCATTTGGACGCACTTACTGAAGATTTTGGATTCTTTAATATTTCAAAACAGCCCGAATTTGATATTTCTATTGATGATGCACGTTTTTTTAATGGCGGTAAAGTAACTTTCGGGACGGATTTCGATTATGCTGTTGGAGATACACTTATTGGCACTTTTTATCATATCGATAAAGTTTATCATGACTTTTTACAGACAGTATCTGATGCTGAATCTGCGAATTTCAGCCCCTTTGCCCAACCTACAAGAATCCTGACAAATATAAACGGCGGGCAGGGAATTTTTACAACACTTTCATATACCAGAGATACTGTCATCGTGAATTGATGGGCAAAAACAAATTTTATTTATGATTTTAGGCAGTTTCAAAAAAAAAAACTACCTTCATGCTGTAATAAAATGCTTAATTATTGCATTTAAGTAGGATGAAATAATGAATGTCGCATTTTATTTGTCTTTTTGCTTTGAACTTTGTTGTAAATACGCTACAACGCACCATTTTGTCAGTGTTTTACGCCTCGTTCATATCAAAAAACCTTCATAAAATTTTACGACATTTTTTAATTCAACCTACTTAGTTAAAAAACATATTGAGCAATGAAAAAAATACTCTTTTCTCTTTTGGCAATAGCTTCGCCATTTTTAGTAACAGCACAGCACGGATGGGCCCGCCCTTATTGGGAAGTGGGTATACTTGGTGGTGTTTCCAATTATTCCGGTGAACTTGTAAATACTATTGTTGATATTAAACATATGCACCTTGCAGGTGCTGTTTTTGCTAGATACAATCTCAATAAATACCTTTCTTTCCGTGGACAGGTTGCCTATGGGTCTATCTCCGGTAATGATCAGGATTCTAGATTAGACGAAAACGTATTAAGAAATCTTGATTTCCGTTCTCCAATATTGGAGTTTGGAGTGATGGGCGAATTTAACCTTATGGGTTACAATCCTGTCGGTCACGGTAAAATGTTTTCACCTTATGCCTTTTTAGGTTTGAGTGTGTTTAATTTTAATCCTAAAACTCGTCACTTTGACCCTAATCGAGATGGTGAATGGGTGAAATTGCAGCCAATTCATACTGAAGGTCAAGGCTCTAACACTTTTCCTAACAGAGAGCCCTATAAATTGACACAGGTTTCCATACCTTTGGGTCTTGGATTCAAATTTGCGGTACATTCCAACCTCAATATCGGTTTTGAAATCGGTTTCCGTAAAACATTTACCGATCACCTTGATGATGTTGGAAATACTTATGCGGTTGATAACCTTTCAGGAGAATCACTTTACGATCAGACTCCTTATCGTGAAGGTGAATATAATTTGATTGACAATGAATATGACGGTGACGGAAATTTGGTTTCATCAACTAATCTCAGATCACTTTCTTATCAGGAACTCATGTCAGATGGAACTTATCTTTTACTCATGGAGCAGAATGGAAGCACCAATGTAGAAATTGATCAGTACAGACAGGCAGTTGCCAACCGTGGCGGTTATATCGATCGCAGCGACAAAGGTCTCGATTGGTATTTGATTACAGGTTTAACCATCTCTTACAATATTACAGATGAAGGCCTTGCAGGTGCACGTCAGCGCCGCAAACGCAGAGCGGGTTGTAAATCAGCACAGTTCTAATTAAAGAAAAATAACAAAAAAAAAGAACCACAGCATTGTGGTTTTTTTTTGCTAAAAAAATAATTTGTCGTAAATTGGCTGATCATTTTATAACCCTAAAATAATAATTTATGTTAAAATTGAACACAAAAAGTAAAATTGGGACATTCGTAGTTACCTTCTCATTTGTATCCCTATCTTTTTTGAATGCTCAAACGTTTATTAATCAAACAGATCAACAGAGCGGACAAAATCCATTTGATTCCTGCGCCATTGATTTTGCCAGACCGACATTTGTTGACATTGACAACGACGGTGATGACGACATTTTTATTGGAGACGGCAATAATGGTTATGTAAGTTTTTACAGAAACTACGGAACCTCTACCAACCCTGAATTTTACGGAAATTCTGATGCTTCCACAATTACTAATGTTATTGTGAATGCCTCACCTACTTTTGTAGATATTGATGCAGATGGAGATTATGACGCATTTGTCGGTGGCTATGGAGGAAATTCCGGCTCACTTTACTTTTTTAGAAATGTAGGGACTTCAACTGCAGATAGTTTTGTTGCAGTTATTGATAGTGCTTCAAATCCTTTTAGCCCTTTCAATGGTATGTTCATTGGCCCTAATGCAGCGCCTGTTTTCATAGATTTGGATCTCGATAATGATTTTGACGCAGTAGTGGGTTCAAACGATGGCACATTAGCTTATTTTCAGAATACAGGATCTGACTCGCTTGCAGTATATGCCAGATTGACCGGTGCCAACAATCCATTCGACACAATTGATGTGGGTATAAACTCAGCCCCTGCTTTTGGCGATATTGATAATGATGGTGACGTTGATTTGATTATTGGTAATTTGTTTGGAGGATTTAAGTATTTTGAGAATATTGGAACAGCTTCAGCTTATCAATTTGTAGAAAGAACAGGAACAGCTAACCCCTTTAATTCCTTTACAGGTTTTACAAATAGTTCACCTGCATTATCAGATATAGATGGTGATGGCGATTTGGATTTAGCTGTAGGTAGTGATGATGAGCATGGGTTTGATGATTTTGGTACTTTTGTTCCGACTTCAAATGTTTATTTCTTTAGAAATGCGCTTATTACAAGCATTCAATCTCAAAAAATAACAGAAGAATTGTCTGTTTTTCCTAATCCTTCTAATGGCGTTTTTAATTTTTCTGCGTCTTTGTCAGGTAAAATTGCTGTTTACAATCAACTGGGTCAGCAACTTTTTGCTAATCAGGTTTCAGAAGTTAACATGATTGATCTTAGTCACTTGAGTTCTGGAATATATGTACTTCAGGTGCTGGATACCAAAGGTAAAATCGCCACATTTAAAGTTAATAAGCAATAATAAATATTTGACAATAAGTGAAAAAGCCCGGTAAATCCGGGCTTTTTTAGTTGTTGTAATTCAAATAAATATTCCTAATTATTAACATTCACTTCAGGGTTCGTTTCACGGAACCCTTCCGAGTTCGCTTTATCGAGCAGTAGCAAACCGTGGCGGTTATATCGATCGCAGCGACAAAGGTCTCGATTGGTATTTGATTACAGGTTTGACACTCTCTTACAATATTACAGATGAAGGCCTTGCAGGTGCACGTCAGCGCCGCAAACGCAGAGCAGGTTGTAAATCAGCACAGTTCTAAGATCTTAAAATTAGAACTATAATATAAATGCCCTGAAACAATCAAAGTTTCGGGGCATTTATATTATTATCCATTGACAAAAATCAACAGTTTTAATAACAACAAATTCTGTATCGATTATGTCACATTTGACAATACACATTAAATATCCTATATTTGCATAAAGCAAAAAAGTATGCAGAAAGTACCAGTAAAATATCCTTACGGCATCAGCAATTTTGAAAAACTTGCTGAGCAGGATTTTGTATTTGTTGATAAAACAAAATATATTGAAAAATTGGAAATGGATGAAAATTATTCCATCTTCCTTCGACCTCGTCGTATGGGCAAAAGCCTCTTTATCTCCATTTTGGAGTATTATTACGATATTTTGGAAAAGGACAAATTTGAAAAGCTTTTTTCCAAATATTATATCGGGCAGCACAAAACCCCAATGGCTAGCAGTTATCGGGTCTTGTGTTTTGATTTCAGCGGGATAGACACTCAGACGGAGGCAGATACCTATAATTATTTTTTGAACAGAATCCGTTCAGTTATGAATGGTTTTATGGAACGTTATGGCCTTTTCGATAGAGAAGAAATAAAACAGATTACAGCTGCAAGTTCTCCTGGGGAACTGATGAGTGCTTTTTTTCAATCTCTGAAAACGTGGAAGGAAAAAACAGGGGACGAAATTCCAATTTATTTATTAATTGATGAATACGATCATTTTACCAATGAAATTCTTATACGCGATTTAAGTGAATTTAAACGTTCCGTTTCTCAGGATGGTTATATACGCAAGTTTTATGAAGCTATTAAAATAGCTACAAGACAGGGTTTTGTGGACAGGTTTTTTATTACTGGTGTTTCACCTGTAACAATGGACGGACTGACGAGTGGATTTAATATCGGCACCCATTTAAGTGCAGATAAAGAATTTCACGATCTGATGGGATTTAGAGAAGAAGAAGTACGAAATTTATTGAATCTGGTTTTAGAGAATAAAAGCAGAGAAGAAGAAATTATGCTTGATTTGAAGTCTTGGTATAACGGATACCGCTTCAATATCCGAAATTCGCATACAGTTTACAATTCAGATATGGTTTTGTATTTTTTGGATAAATTTAAATCCGAACAAATTTATCCGGATCAGATGCTCGACCCCAACATCATGCCTGATTACGGAAAATTAAAAAAACTCTTTCAGGTTGCAAATCTTGACGAAAATTTAACTGTTTTGGATGAGATCCTTCAAAAAGGGAGTATCAGTACTGAATTGATATATCAGTTTTCCTTTGACAAACCCTTTGAAAGAATTGCCTTTGTAAACCTGCTTTACTACCTTGGAAATCTGACACTTGGCGGTGCTAATAAATACGGAATGCCCCTTTTTATTATTCCAAATTATGTAATTAAAGAACTTTTTTGGCAATATTATGCTTCCCTGCTTCAGGAAAGAGCTGGTTTGACTCATGATGCCTATGAAGTTAGAAAAGTTATGTACGATACTGCTGACGGTAATATTGGCCCCTTATTATTGTTGGTTCAAAAATTATTGGAAATATTATCAAACAGGGATTTTCAGAAATTTGATGAGAAATATATCAAAATGGCTATCCAAGCCTACGTTTTTCAGGCCAAATACTATTACGTACGCTCAGAACGTGAAGTGAAAAATGACGGATATATTGATTTGGAATTGCTGAAACATCCGGATACAATGGCTGAACCGCATGAGTATGTAATGGAAATAAAATATCTGAAACAAAGTGATGAATCTCAATTGCAAAGTACGATGGATGCAGCAAAAAAACAGCTAAAGGGCTATTTGGAAAAAGATTTCGAATTGCAGTCTCTACAAAAACTAAAAGCAATTGCAGTAGTTGCAGTAAAGGATAAGATTTATTGGGAAGAGATTTGAAGTTGAAACTATAGCACTGTTCTATGGAGGTTAACTAAACTTAAAGTGCAAAAAATTATTCAAATACATATTCCTTATTTTTTACAGTCACCTCAGGTGGTCTGCCATTCTTCTCAAAGTATTTATAACCAACCTGCAGGTTTTGCCAAAAACCAATCCATTTGGAATCTTTATATGCTGACAATTTTTTATCTGTCATCCGGAAAGGGAAACAATGCACCTTGAAGTATTTTTGATCATTCTCCAAGGCTTTTTGCGCTAAGGTATAAATCTCTTCAATGATAGGATCTGTCATTGCATAACAGCCAATCGAAACACAGTTTCCATGAACCATGAGGGCTGAACCTGTTCTTTTGTGCGCCTCATCGTATTTATTGGGGTAACCCAAATTGAAAGCCAAATGATAACTGCTGTTTGGATTCATTTTACTCTTTGGGACATAATAAAATCCTTCCGGAGCCATTTGGTCTCCTTCTTTTAACTTAGGACCAAGTCCTTTTGATCCATAAGTGCAAATTGGATAGGTTTTGAAAAGTGTAAAT